>NZ_JBYSZW010000005.1:92118-192299 GCF_058787575.1 Cupriavidus sp. FW305-3-2-15-C-LB2 | reverse complement strand
GCGCAGTAATGCGTTAAGCTAACCAGTACTAATTGCCCGTAAGGCTTGATCCTATAACCAGTGTGTTTTGCCTGGTGAGTCGATCGCCTTGTGCCAGATACGCACAACCCCAACTACATCCCTATTCGCAGCGTTGACCTCAACCTCAGCGCTGCAACCCCTCATGCCTGGTGACCATAGCGAGCTGGAACCACCCCTTCCCATCCCGAACAGGTCCGTGAAACAGCTCCGCGCCGATGATAGTGCGGATTCCCGTGTGAAAGTAGGTCATCGCCAGGCTCTTATTCCCAAAACCCCTCGACAGCGTGTGCTGCGAGGGGTTTTGTCTTTTCCGGCTCGGAATCTTGCGGGCTCAGTAGTCCGCCAGCTTCTCGCCGTCGACTTCCATGAGCTGGTCCAGGCGCAGGGTCTCGCCAGTCTTGAGCGTCAGATATTCGGCGCCGCCCAGGCTGTACACGTCGGCAATGGTCGCGGTGCGCTGCTGGAGCAAGCCATCGGCGTCGCGGTAGTGGATCTGCGTGGGCCTGCGCACGGTGGCGAGGTCTTCCAGGCGATCGTGGAACTCGCAGCTGATCGGGCTGTACTGGGCGGCTGTGCTGGTCATGGCTATGGATCCTGTGTGCTGGTTCATTCGCTGTCTTTCACCGACTGGATCAGGTTGTTGCGCAGCGACGCAACTGCCTTCTGGATCCGGGCGAATTCGTCCGGGGCCAGGCCGGTCGCTCCGGCGAGGCTGGATTCCAGGCGCCGCTCGCGCAGCTTGCGGCCGGCCTTGGTCAGGCGCACACGTACCTGGCGCTCGTCTTCGGGGTCGCGCTGCCGCTCCACATAGCCCATCGCCTCCAGCTTCTTCAGGATCGGCGTCAGGGTGTTCGATTCGAGAAACAGCTTCTCTCCCAGGCTGCCGACGGTCTGGTCGTCCTGCTCCCATAGCGCAACGATGGTGATGTATTGCGTATAGGTCAGCCCCAGTTGCTCAAGGACCGGTTTGTAGGCCTTGCCGAAGGCGAGGTTCGCGGAATAGACCGCGAAGCACAGGAAGTCCGAGAGCGTCGGGGTTGCGGCGGGCTTGTCGGTGGGTTTCATTTGCTGCCTCGTTGGCCAAAGACGGATGGATCGCAAGCGTCGATTATAGATCGTATGCGATTTTATCGCAGGTGCGATAACTTTCCGCGGCAGTTCCTGGAGCCCGAGGGAAGGGCGCCCGGAACCGGCAGAGAATCGTGCGCACAATCTGGCCTCCGCGGCGCTACGCGGTCTCAGGCGCGTGCGCCGTCGAGGTAAGGGTCGACCTTGCCGCGGGCGCCGTCGTAGTACGGGCTGCGCGTGCCGTGTACCGAGCGTGCGCCGTCGGTGTACGGATCGGCTGCGCTGGTGACCGAGCGGGCGCCCTCGGTGAAAGGGTCGCGCGCCGAACCGGCGGCTTGCGCGGCGGCGGCGGTCAACAGGGCGGCGGCGACAACGGTGTAGCGGGCGATGGAGGTGAGCGTGGTCATGGTATGCATCCTTGTATCAGGTGATGTTTAGTCGTATCCGATTACATCGCATACGACTAATTGGAAATAACGAAAAGGTCAGGGAGTTACGACGTAAACACGTTCAGCGCCACCTCGATATTGCCGCGGGTTGCCTTCGAGTAGGGGCAGATCGCATCGGCGGCGTGAGCGAGTTGCGTAGCGACTTCCTGCGGCAGGCCCGGCGCGCGCAGATTCAGGCGTGCTTGCAGGAAGTATTCCGCGCCGGTCTGGCCCAGGTCGACTTCGATGTCCACGGCCAGGTCGGACGGCAGTTCCAGCTTCATCTCCTTGGCCACGAGGCCGACCGCGGCGATGTAGCACGCCGACCAGGCGCCCGCGAACAGTTGTTCCGCGGTCGGGTGGGGTTGGACGGTCGTGAACACGTGCGCCGGGGTGGTGCTGTTGCCGGGCGACAGCGCGATGTCCAGCGTGCCGTTGTGGCCGCGTGAGGTAACGCCGGCGCTGCTGTGCATGGTGTGGGTCTTGCCGGTGGCGAGGACTTTTTCGATCTTGCTCATGGAATGGATCTCTGGTGGTTGTCAGTTGTATTTGAATCGCATACGCTTAGATCGCATGCGATGGAATGCATATTGGAACATGGAGCTTCCCTTGTCAAGGAAAAATATCGTGTGCCCGGAAGAGGGCCGGAAATGCGTCCTTGCCTACGCTTGCGCAGTGCCGTTTGACATCTTAAGACGACTGGTCATATTATTCCGCCATGGCACGCACTGCAGACAAGACCGACATCCCCAACCGTTTGACGAAGGCGGGGCGCGAACTGTTTACGCGCCACGGCTACAACGCCACCGGCATCCAGCAGATCACCGACCACGCCGGCGTGCCGAAGGGGTCGTTCTACAACCATTTCGAGAGCAAGGAAGCGTTCGCGGCGGTCATCGTCGCGCAATACGCGGGTTTCCTGCAGCGGTCGTGGGAGGCGATGATCGATGAGGCGCCGTCTGCGCCAATGGCAGCGATCCGCTATGTCTTTGCCCGGATGATTGCGTACCACGAATCGAGGAAGCTGCAGGCTGGGTGTCTGATAGGTAACTTCGCGGCGGAGATTGCCTTGTCGAGCGAAGTCTGCCGGGCCGCCCTGCAATCCGCGCAACTGGCGTGGCGCGAACGCCTCGCCAGCATGATCTGCGAGGCCCAGGCGCACGGCGATATCCGTGCCGACATAGCGGCTGCCGAGCTATCCGGGCTGGCGTGGGATGCCTGGGAGGGCGCCTTGCTGCGCATGAAGCTCGAATGCTCTGTCGAGCCGCTGCGCCGCAGCGTCGACCTGATGTTTGACCACCTGTTCCAGCCGGCCGCTAACGGCGGTTCTCGCCGCAACAAGCCATAGACCAACTACGGAGTAAGTGATTCATGGGTGTACAGAACGAAGCCTTCCTCGCCGACGCGCTGTTCCAGCCAATCAAGCTGGGCAAGCTCGAACTGGCCAACCGCATGGCCATGGCGCCGCTCACGCGCAGCCGGGCCGACGACAACCTGGTGCCGACCGACATGGTGGTCGAGTACTACAGCCAGCGCGCCAGCGTAGGCCTGATCATCGCTGAAGCCACCCAGGTCTCGACCACTGCCCAGGGCTACACCAATACGCCGGGCGTCTACACCCCCGAGCAGATTGCTGCCTGGAAGAAGGTGACCGATGCGGTCCACGCTAAGGGCGGCAGGATCTTCCTGCAGATCTGGCACACCGGCCGCATGTCGCACACGCACTTCCAGCCGGACAACCAGGCCCCGGTCGCACCGTCGGCCATCGCTGCCAATGCCAAGACCTATATCAATGGCAAAGGCTACGTCGAATGCTCGGTCCCGCGCGCGCTCGAGACGGCCGAGATCGCTGGTATTGTCGACGACTTCCGCACCGCTGCAGCCAATGCCGTCCAGGCCGGCTTCGACGGTGTCGAAGTCCATGGCGCGCACGGCTACCTGCTTGACGCCTTCCTGCGCGATGGCACGAACAATCGCACCGACGCGTATGGCGGCAGCATCGAAAACCGCGCGCGCTTCCTGCTCGAAGTCATGGCTGCCGTGGTTAAGGAGATTGGTGCCGACCGGGTCGGCGTTCGCCTGGCGCCGGTCTCGCCCGTCAACGACGCGCTGGAGAGCAACCCACAGCCACTGTTCGAATATGTCGTGCGTGAACTGGAGAAGCTGCATCCGGTGTATATCCATGTCGTGGAAGGCCACACCGGCGGCCCGCGCGACAACGCCCCGTTCGACTATGAAGCGCTGCACCGCCTGTACACCGGCGTATGGATGGTCAACAACGGCTACTCCAAGGAGATGGCCGAAGAGGCGATTCGCCGTGGCAGTGCCGACATGGTCTCGTTCGGCCGCAAGATGATCACCAACCCCGACCTGCCGCGCCGCTTCCGCGAAAACAAGCCGCTGAACCGTCCGTTTGAAGACGCGTCGCTGTACGGCGGCAACGGTGCGCACGGCTACGTCGACTACCCCGAGCTGGGCTGACGCGGGCTCCGGCCAGCAAAAAAGCGCCCTTTGGAGCCGGGAGAAATACGTTCCAAAGGGCGCGTAAGCGCGTTTGACGATGGCTGCCTGCCTGAGGCAGGCTTGCTATGCACGGGCTTATGCCAGGGCGCCATCGGTATAGACGTCGAACTTGCGCGCGGGATCTGCCGATACCCCGCTGCGGTCCATGCCGGCCAGCGCGCCGTCGGTGTAGATGTCGAATTTGCGGGCAGGGTCGGCCGACACGCCACTGCGGTCGAGGCCGGAAACGGACTGCTCGTTGGCGGGTGAAGCCTCAACGCGAGTACCGTCGATGAAGACGTCGAAGCGGCCGGCCCGCGCAGCTTCGCTATAGACGTCGCGCATGTCGACGCGGAAGGTGTAGCCGGACTTGTCGCCGGCAGGAGCGCTGTCGCGGGCGGCGGCATGGGCAATGCCGGCAGTGCAGGCGACTGCAATCGCGGCGGTGGCGAAGATCGTGTTGGCGAGCTGGCGGATCATGGCGGTACTCCGATTTGCGGTAAGGAGGGCAGAACGCGGCGGGCGTCCTCTCGCTTATACGCAGAAGCTGTGCCACCGGATGCGGACCGACAAAAATGGAGTCGCAGCCCCGTCATCAGCGAATTCCGCCCGGCTGGCGGAGCAAATGTTGGGCAGAAACAAACTTGCGGCGTATCAGCCGCCCACCCAAACCAACAGCTTCAGCCATCAGCCGCTTCTCGCGCCGGCATCCCCGCCTCCAACTGCTCCCGACAACGTCATGCTCGCCAGGCCAGTGCGGGCATTGCCCGCGCTGATGGACGGCGCCAACGCCATGCTCCCCCTGTAGAATCGGCTTCCACGCAACCCTGGAATGTCCCGCATGGACTCTCACGCCCCGGATCGCGGCGCGCTGGTGCCGCTTGCCTATCACGCAACGGTGGTCGACTACCTGCGCCGCCATGAGCCCGAGGTCTGGCGCTGGGCCGGCGCCCGCGCGACCGGCGCCGATCACCGCGAGGCACTGCGCTCGATGCTGCTGCGCGACACCTACCGCATCGAGGCGGACGCACATGCCGACGTGCACGCGGCGCTGGCCGAGGCGATGGCGCGCCTCGGCATCGACGCCCCCGCGACGCTTTACCAGTCGCCGGGCCATGACATGAACGCGTCGCTGGTCTACGTGCCGGGCGAGGTCCACATCATCCTGCAGGGGCCGCTGCTGGATCGGCTGTCGCCGCCGGAGCTGCTGGCGGTGTTCGGCCACGAACTGGCCCACTACCTGCTGTGGTCGCGCGACGACGGCCAGTTCCTGGTGGCTGACCGCATCCTGAACGACGCGCTGGCCGCGCCCGGCGCCAGCGCCAGCCATCGCGAGACCTGGCGCCGCTACGCGCTGCACACCGAGCTGTTCGCCGACCGCGGCGGCGCCGTGGCCGCCCGTGCGGTGGCGCCGGCCGTGTCGACGCTGGTCAAGGTGCAGACCGGCATCGGCAGCGTGGACGCGGCCGCCTACCTGCGCCAGGCGGCCGAGATCGAGGCCCACGAAGCGGGCGCGAGCGCCGCCCACAGCCATCCCGAGACCTTTATCCGGGCGCGCGCACTGGCGCTGTGGTGGGAGGGCGCGGCCGATCTCGATCCATGGATCGAAACCCGGCTGCACGGCCCGCTGGCGCTGGAGAAGCTGGACCTGCCGGGACAGATCCGCCTGCAGGCGCTGACGCGCGGCTTCCTGGCCCACTTCCTCGCCTGCACGCCGCTGGCGAGCGAGGCAGTACTCGCGCAAGTACGCATGATGTTCCCCGACTGGCGCGACGACGAACCAGCGATCGGCCCCGAGGGGTTGGGGCCGGACGTGGCCGACGACAGCGTGCGCGGCTACCTCAACGCGCTGATGATGGACCTGGCGCTCGCCGACCCCGACCAGCAGGACGCGGCGCTGCTGCGCGCCGGCCAGGTGGCGCAGGCGCTCGGCAGCCTGGAAGCGCTGCATGGCAACCTGCGCCGCGACGCCGGCTTCGGCAAGCGCGAGCTGGACCGCTACCAGCGCCAACTCCACCGCGAACTGGCCAGGGAGGGCCGGGCATGACTGACAGCACGACCCACGGCACCAATACCATTCCGGATATGACCGGCAGCGGGGAGCCGCGCATGCTGCGCGCCCTGATCGAGGCGCAGGCGGGCGCGGCGCTGCCCACCGACGACGTCCTGGTGCTGGTGCTGCCGCTGTTCGCGCAGGTTGCCACGCTGCACGCGCAGGGCAGGGTGGCCGCGCTCGATCGCGACAGCATCCTGGTGGACGAGGATGGGGCGCTGCGCCTGCGCCGGCCCGATGGCGAGGCGCCCGTCATGGACATCGGCGCGGTGCATCGCGTGCAGCCGCATCCGGCCTCGGGCCTGAACATCGTCGGCGCGCTGCAGCTCGGCCATGCCGACGACGGACAGCGCGACCAGGCCGACCTGGCGCTGCAGCTTGACGCTACGGCGCCCGTCGCGCGCCCGGTCTACCTGCCCGGCCCGGCCAGCTGGGAACGGCTCGTCGGCCACCACGACGAAATCGGCGACATCTTCCTGCTCGGCATGGTGCTGGCGAGCCTGGCCTGCGGCCTGGACTTCGCCGACGAGGACGACCTGCGCAGTTTCGTGGCGCATCGCCGCAACCTGTTCCTGCTGCATGAGCGCTTGCATCCGATCGTCGCCGCGGTGATCGTCGAGATGACCGAGATCAACCGCCACGACCGCGCCACCGATGTCGCCGCGCTGGCGACCCGGCTGCGCACGTGGCGCGACCAGCCACTCGGCCTGGACGTCGAGCGTGCGCTGGCCGGCACGACCGGTGCCACGCCGCGCCGCGCCGCCGTGCTCACGCACCTGCGCGACCGCCTGTTCGATCTGTCGCGGCGCAACCGCCTGCTGCATTTCCGTCCGACCGCGGTCAGCGTCAACGTCACCGTGGCCAGCGTGCCGCTGATGCTGCAGATCGAAAGCGTGCGGCCCGAGCATATCTGCACCTGGGGCGGACCGTTCGCAGCCGACCTGGTGGCGGGCAAGCCGGTGTCGCTGCAGCGCTGGCTGCGCTTCGACGACCAGCCCTACCTGCCGGCGTCGCTGGACCGCCTGATCGCCGAGACCCGCCGCGACCGCGCCGAGTACGGCTTCAGCAACCTGCGCCTGGTGGTGGCGTTCCTGCGCTGGCACAACCTGAAGGAGGCGCCGGACGAGCGCATCGTGACGCCGCTGCTGTGGCTGCCGGTGGAGCTGGTCAAACGCAAGGGCGTGCGCGACCAGTACGTGATCCAGTGCGCGGGCGGCGAGGCCGAGTTCAACCCGGTGCTGCGCCACTACCTGAGCCAGCTGTACGACATCCGGCTGGATGAGACGGTGGATCTCGGCAAGACCTCGCTCGAGGAGATCCATGCCGGCATCCTCGCGCAGATCCGCCGCTCGGAACCGTCAGTGGAGCTGCGCCTGGTCGACAAGGCCGCGGTGCGGCTGGTGCGGCAGAAGGCGCTGCAGCGGATGCAGCAGTTCCAGCGCCGCAAGCCGGGCCCGGCCGCCGCGCGCACCGGTGGCTGGCTGCCGCCGTACAGCTATGCGCAGGACGACTACCGGCCGCTGGGACGCGCGCTGTTCGAGCACTGGGTGCGGCCGAGCGAGCTGCCGCAGCGCTTCGAGGCGGGCGCCGCACCGGGCGCCGGTCCGCGCCAGCCACACATGAGCGGCCCCGCCGCCGCGGAAAGCGACGAGTGCCAGGGCTACGTGCTCGAGGAGTCCGAAGGCCACCGTTATGCCTGGGACCTGGACCTGACGCAGGTGACGCTCGCCAACTTCAACTACCGCAAGATGTCGCTGGTGCGCGACTACGCGCAGTTGCTGGACGAGCCCGGCGCCAATCCGGCATTCGACCGCGTGTTCTCGATCGATCCGCGCGACGTGGAGACGCAAGTGCCCGCGCCGCTCGCACCGGCCGAGCAGTGGAACGTGGTGGCGGCCGATGCGACGCAGAACGCCGCGGTCGGCCTCGCGCGCAGCCAGCGCAGCTTCATCATCCAGGGCCCGCCGGGCACTGGCAAGTCGCAGACCATCACCAACCTGATCGCCGACTACGCGGGCCGCGGCAAACGCGTGCTGTTCGTCTGCGAGAAGCGCGCCGCGCTCGACGTGGTGTTCCACCGGCTCAAGCAAAGCGGGCTGGACTCGCTGTGCTCCCTGATCCACGACTCGCAGACCGACAAGAAGGCCTTTATTGCCGACCTGCGTGCCTGCTACGAGCAGTGGATCGCGCAGCCGCACGATGGCGACGCGCTGGCTGCGCGCCGCACGCAGGTCGTCGAGGCGCTGGCCGCATACCAGCAGCGCATCGACGCATTCGAGTCGGCGATGGCCAGCGCGCCCGAGGCACTCGGCGACAGCGTGCGTGCGTTGCTGCGCCGCGTGGCCGCGTTGCCCGCTGTGCCCGAGGCAGGGCCTGCGCTGCGCGAGCGCCTGCCGGCGCTGGCCGCCTGGGACCGTCAGCGCGATCTCGCGCACCGCGTGCACCGCGCGATGCGCGAGCGCTTCGGTGTCGACAGCCTGGCCGCGCACCCGTTCGCGCGCCTGTCGCCGCAACTGCTGGCCGACGAGCGCGCCTATGGCCGCGCCGAGCAGCTGTGCCATGACGCCGAGGCGCTGTTCGATGCGCTCGACCCGCTGCTCGACAGTACCGCCAGCCTGACCGGCCAGGACACCGCGCTGGAGCAGGCACGCGTAATCGCCGCCGACAGCCAGTGGCTGCTCGACACGGGCCTGGCCGCGCATCTGGACCTGCTCGATGCGGCCTCGCCGGCGCAAGCCGCGCTGCGCGAGATCCGCGCGGAGCTGGAGTCGCGCGCACAGGCACTCGCCGACGCGCAAGCCGCAACGTCTAACTGGCAGGACAAGCTGAGCCCCGGCGATACCGAATCGGCGCTGGCGCTCGCGCGGCGGCTGGAGCCGTCGTTCGCGCGCTGGCTGCAGCCCGCATGGTGGCGGCTGCGCGGCGAACTGAAGCGCCGCTATGACTTCGGCAAGCACGCCGTCCATCCGGGCTACGGCAAGGTGCTGGAAGCGCTGGCCGCTGAGCACGCCGCGAGCGCCGCGCTGGCGGCGGCCGATGCCGACAGCCGCCGCCGCTACGGGGTCGGCGAGATGCGGGCTTTCCTGCGCGCGCTCGGCGAACTCGAGCGGCGCCTGCAGTCGGGCGCAGGCCCGCGCGAACTGGTCGCGCACTTGCGCCAGGCTGTCGACCCGGTCGCGGCGGCGCGCGCCGAGGCCGGTGCGCGCGAGTCGCTGGAGAAGCTCGCGCAGCGTGTACGCGACGGGCTGGCGCTGGCCGCCGATGCGCGCCTCGGCGACATCGCCGAACTGCTGCGCGACCTGCGCGAGGCGCTGGACGACCTGCCAGACCTGTTGCCGCTGTTGCGAGCGGTGCATGCGGGCGACCCCGCCTGTGCCGCCACGCTGCAGTGGCTCGATCACGCACCGGTGCAGCTCGAGGCGCTGGTCGCCGATGAGGCACTGCGCCGTCTCACGCGCGAGAACCCGGTGCTGGCGCGCTTTGGCGGCGCGGCGCTGGCGCAGGCTGCGCGCGCCGTGGCGCAAGGGCAGCGTGAACTGCTCGCGCTGAACGCGCAAGTGGTTCGCGCCACGCGGCACCGGCAGTTTGCCGAGCACGTGCGCGTGTCCTCGCTGTCGGCCACGATGCTGGACGCCGACGGCAAGGCGTTCAAGAAACAATACGCCACGGGTCGCCGCGAACTGGAGCACGAGTTCGGCAAGAGCATGCGCCACCGCTCGATCCGCGATCTCTGCGACGACGAGACCGGCCTCGTCATCAACGACCTGAAGCCGATCTGGCTGATGAGTCCATTGTCGGTGTCCGACACGCTGCCGCTGTCGCCTGATCTGTTCGACGTGGTGATCTTCGACGAGGCCAGCCAGATTCCGACCGAGGAGGCCGTGCCGGCGCTGAGCCGCGCGCGCCAGGTGGTGGTGGTCGGCGACGAGATGCAGCTGCCGCCGACAAGTTTCTTCACGGCCGGCGGTGCCGAGGGCGACGACGAGATCGTCGTGGAAGAGGAGGGCGAGCGCATCGCGATCAATCTCGATTCGGACAGCCTGCTGAACCAGGCCGCGCGCAACCTGCCCGCCACGCTGCTGGCGTGGCACTACCGCAGCCGTCACGAGTCGCTGATCAGCTTTTCCAACGCGGCGTTCTACGACGGACGCCTGGTCACCATTCCCGACCGTTTGCTGGAGCAGGCCGAGGACGAGGCGCCTGCGCTGCGTTCGGACCAGGAAGATGCCGGCATCGCGGGCGCCGACGCGCTGCTGGCGCGGCCGGTCAGCTTCCACCGGCTGGCCGACGGCGTCTACGCGGACCGCCGCAATGCGCAGGAGGCGAACTACATCGCCCGGACCGTGCGCGAGCTGCTGCGGCGCGAGACCGGGCTGAGCCTGGGCATCGTGGCGTTTTCAGAGGCGCAGCAGGGCGCCATCGAGTCCGCGCTCGAGGCGCTGGCCGCCGAGGACGCGGACTTCGCGATGCGCCTCGAGCGCGAGTACGTGCGCGAGGACGACGACCAGTTCAACGGACTGTTCGTCAAGAACCTGGAGAACGTGCAAGGCGACGAGCGCGACGTGATCATCCTGAGCATCTGCTACGCGCCGGGGCCGGACGGCAAGATGCTGATGAACTTCGGCCCGATCAACCAGCGCGGCGGCGAGAAGCGGCTGAACGTGATCTTCAGCCGCGCGCGCCATCGGATGGCGGTGGTGTCGACGATCCAGGCCGAGGCGATCACCAACGTGCACAACGATGGCGCGGCCGCGCTGCGTGCGTTCCTGCAGTTCGCGCAGGCCAGCGCGCGCGGGCAGTTCGAACGCGCCCAGTCGGTGCTCGGCGCGCTGAACCCCGGCGCGCGCGACGCCTTCACGCGCGAGGCCACGCCGGACAGCGTCCGCGACGCACTGGCCGAGGCGCTGCGTGCGCGCGGCCACCAGGTGCACGCCAACGTCGGCCGCTCGCAGTTCCGCTGCGACCTGGCCATCGCCGATCCGTCGGGACAAGGCTACGCGCTGGCGATCCTGCTCGATGCGCCGTCCGAGCCGGTGACGGACACCGCCGAGCGCTATGTGTTCCGCCCCGGCGTCCTGCGCGGCTTCGGCTGGCGGGTGCTGGACATCCCCGGCAAGGACTGGCTCGACGATCGGGACGCGGTGCTGGCCCGCATCGAGGCCATGCTGGCCGATGGCGAGGATCGCGCGCTGGACGTGGAGGTCGAGATGCCGGTGCCGTTGGCGAAGCCGGCCGCGGCGCAGGATCCGGCGTCAACGGGCGAGGCCCGGACGGACGCGGCGACGGCATCGGCTGCGCAAGCGGAACTGGTTCGGAGCCTGCGCTTCGAACAGGGCACATCGCGCAAGTTCTGGCGTGTCAGCGTACGCGGGGCGGAGCTCTCCGTCACCTACGGCCGCATCGGCAGCACAGGGCAGACCAGCGTGAAGACCTTCGACAGCGCCGAGCGGGCACGGCGCGAGGCGGACAAGCTGGTGTCGGAGAAACTGCGCAAGGGCTACATAGAGGCGTAGCGCCTGGACAGGGCACAGGAGGCGGCACTACTAGCCGCCTTCGTCCTTGGGCCAGAAAGTAATGAGGATATTGGACGGTGCAACGCCGTTTTCGTCGCGCGGCAGCGGGTCGGATCGCTGCACCGCGCGCAGCACGGCGTTGTCCCAGGCCGCATTGCCGCTTGACTTGGCGAGCCGCGTCGACAGCACCGAGCCATCCGGCGCCATGCCCACGGCCACCACCGCCGCCGGATTGCCGCTGACGTCTTCATTGAAAATGATGTTCGGCTTGACCCGCTGCCGGACCCGCTCGGCATAACCGGACGAAGGCTTGGTGCCGGAGCCGGAGCCGACCCGTGTTCCCGAATTGCCCGCCTGCGACCGCAATCGCGCCAGTTCGCCCTGGCGCTGGGCATTGTCGGCCTGGCGCTGCGCTTCCGTCGCCTTGCGCTGCGCCTCCTTGCGGGCCGCTTCGGCACGGGCCTGGTTCTCGCGCTGCCGTGCTTGTGCCTGGTCGCGCGCGGCCTGCTCGGCCTTGCGCTGCTTTTCCTGCAGCGAGATGTCGGCGTCTTCCTCTTCGACCGGCTTCGGGCTTGGCGCCGGCGTGATTGCAGGCGCTGGCGTTGCGGCTTCCGGGATCGCCTCCCACAGTTCGGCCGCGATACCCTCCGGCGCCGCGCTGCGCCAGCGCACGCCATAGTAGAGCAGGGCACCCAGCAGCAGGTGCATGAACAAGGCCAGCAGGAAGCACCTCAGGGTGCCCCGTTCAGGCACTGGCTGATAGGGATAGGCGACGGTCTGCATGGATCGCGCGCCTTGCCGCTGCTCGTTTTGCGCTTGCTCTCCTAGGTACCGCCAGTTCCGCCGGCGGACGCATCCACGTGCCGCTCCAGTTTCAGATACGAGTCAGCCGCGACCAGGCCGAACACGATGTGGGCAATGGCGGTCACCCAGCCTCGCGCTTCGGCAAACCATGGGAAGACGGCAGTCATGCCGTGAAAATTGACCAGGTACAGGACCAGGCCGAACAGCGCCCCCACCACCGAGGCCATGCCGACGCTCGAATCGAAACGGAACGGCGCCATGATCGCTGCCAGGATCACCGCGAACACGACAGAGAGCACGAAGTGGACCACCACGGCCGCTACCAGCACGCTCATCTGGAAGGTGGCAGCTTGCGCCAGCACATCAGGGCCCAGCATGATGGCCGCGATCATGGTCAGCGGCTTCCAGACGCTGGCCCCCATCAGCATGGCCGCCAGCAAGTCGAGCACCAGGAATACCACCCCGGCGACGAGGCCCGCCAGCGCCGCCGCACGCCAGTCCGGCCACCGGTGCGTGTAGCGATGCGATTGCATATGAAGTTCCATGACATCCTCCTTTGATGCGGCAGAAACCAGAGCCGCTTTCCAAGGCGCAACTTCATTCTATGGGGTGCAACCGCATCAACCAAGCGCAGTCAACGCTGCAAAGCATCGAGCTGGCGTGGCAGGGCGCCAGTGTCTCGTCAAAGGCTCATGACAGGACACTAGCCCTTCGTAAAGATCTCCAGAAAGTGCTTGCTCGGATCCTCGAAGTAGATCCGACGGCCGCCATCGTCGGTGTTGACCTCGCCTGGGCGGCGGCGGTACGGGTCCGCCCAGTAGGTCAGGTTGCGCGCGCGGACGCGGGCAAAGCCCTGATCGAATTCGGCGTCGCTGACCAGGAAGGCATAGTGCTGCAGGGCAACATCGCCCTCCGCGTCCATGAAGTCCAGGGTCACGTCATTGTCCAGCCGCACGCCGAGAAACGGCCCGAACGGCTCGGCCGGGGGACGTCCGAGGATCTCGCAGAGGAAGTCGGCGGATACCTTCTTGTCGTGAGAAAAGACGATGGTGTGGTTGAGCTGGATGGCCATGCCGCAATCTCCGGGAAGGATATGTGCAAGGAACGGCGAGCAAGCCGGCCGGGGACGGCCAGCCGGCCGTCACGCAGAAGCTGGCGTGCGCCACGCTTGCAGCGTAGCCAGCGCGGGCAATGACGGCAACCTTGCCTTGCAGGCCAGGCCTGGCTGGCGCTTCCCTTCAGGCGTGGCGTTAGCGCCTGAAAGTCCGGCCGGGTCAGATGCATCCTGCATGGCTTCACTTCCAACCATCCGCCCCGTAGCCACCATTCGGCCATCACCAAACGCGATGGCAGGCTCGCCATTTATTGCTTTACGACACCCTTCACCTCTTTCATCCTCATCGAATCACGGCTTGCTGCTTATGCTTCACAACTGGTGGCATGCCGCTTCAAAGGAGACATGAATTGAAAGGTATCAAAGGGAAGGCATTGCGTCTTCTCCGTACCGGAGGCTTGGTTCCGGCGCTAATGATAAGCGGCTCAGGCTGGGCGAGTGGGTATCCGGTGAAGCCGGTGACACTGGTCGTTCCACAAGCGCCTGGTGGTGCCAACGATGCCGTGGCGAGAATCGTGGCGCAAAGACTCGGTGCGGTGCTGGGCCACCCCATTGTCGTCGACAACCGGCCGGGCGCCGGTGGCAATATCGGCATCCAGGTAGCCGCGAAGGCACCGCGCGACGGCTACACGCTACTGCTGACAGTCGGCAGTTCGTTCACCATCAACCCGTCGCTATACCGGAAGATTCCGTTTGATCCGGTCAAGGACTTCGAGCCGATTACGCTGGTGGCAACGGCGCCGTACGTGCTGGTCACGAACCCCGCAATCCAGGCCAGGTCTGTCCACGATCTGATTGGCCTGGCCAGGTCGAAGCCAGGAAAACTGGACTATGCCTCCGCGGGCAATGGCACGCTGAATCATCTGCTCGGGGAAATGCTGAAGGCAAAGGCTGGCATCGATATTACTCACGTTCCGTACAAGAGCGCAGCGGCAGCGGCTACTGACGTGGTTGCCGGCCAGGTTCCCATAACGTTCGGCAGCTTGCCAGGCGTGATGCCGTTCGTGAAAACGGGGCAACTCCGCGTACTTGGCGTGGCCACAGAGAAGCGGTCAAGACTGATTCCCGAGGTGCCGGCGATAGGGGAGGCCATTCCCGGGTACAGCGCGGTCTCCTGGTATGGGTTGCTTGCGCCAGCCGGTACGCCAAAGGAAATTCTTGCCCAGCTTCATGCGGAGGCCACCAAAGTCCTGAATAGCAAGGACGTGCAGGACAAGCTGGCCGCGCAAGGAGCAGAGGCCGCATCCAATACGCCAGAGCAGTTCCGCGTTCTGATCAAGGACGATCTGGTGAAATGGGCGAAGGTCGTCAAGGACTCGGGAGCACAGGTCGATTGAGTGACGGGGGGCGAGACAGTCGTGCGTGTCCATCGGGCCGGACGGCATGTCGGCCCGCCTTGCTATCCCCGCTGCCGTTTGCTGCGACATTCTTTCTGGAGCCGGGCCTGCTTTACCTCCGTGGTCGTCTCCGTTTGCGCCCGTTGATCGGGCGCTTTTTCCCGCCACAGATTGGCGCTATGCAATGCAGGTGTTCCAATGGCGAAACCCTTCAGCGGCTGCCCTATTCAATTTCCACCACATCGACAACCTGGTGCTGATTTTTGTAGCGAACTTCCTGGCGCATGACGAATCGCCGGGCGGGACAATACCAGTCGGTCATGTCGAGCACCGTCGGCTCCAGTTCGATATCCGTATCGACCAGCCGAAAGCGGCCAGGATCCACGAACTTGGTATATCGGATCGGCCAGCAGAGGAGGGTGCCGGTGGCAAGCTTCAGGCGCTGCAGCGGACCCACCTTCCGCTCAGACAAGGTCAGGCGAACATTGGAACCAACGAAATCAGAGACCGTGGTGCCGGTGCGGCGATCCACAATACGAAAGTCGTAGCGGGACGCAAACGTTTCCGCCGGGAGTACCTGGCCCTCTGTCAGCGCCGGCGGATACAGCAGCAGTCCGTTCGAGTTGGTACTCATTTCCCCGACCAGCTCGGTGTACTGGCCGTGGGCCTGAACGCGTGCATTGAGGCTGCGCACGACTGGCTGTCCCGAGCGTTCGTCAATCACGAGCCGGTGACGCTGCACGGTCTCGACGGGCGGCCCCATCAAGCGCCGGAGGGCGGACCTGGAATAGATGTCCAGATCGAACGAGCAAAGGTCGCGCTCGAAGTCGTTGACGTTGCGGAAGAAGGCAATGGTTGTCATCGGCGTCAATCCGTCCGCTTCGAAGCGGATCTGTCCGCCGTCATGGACATAGGGCGCATCGCATATCTGTCCGGCGAGCACGCGGTGCGACGCGGTCCCGAGCAGACCGCCTGCGGCGAGCCAGGCCGCGGCAAGCGAACGCCAGACTGGGGCCGCTCGTATCTTCATCACGGTTCGTTTCAGCATTCGAGTGGGAGTTCAAGTGTGTAGGCGCGGTGGAGTCATTCCGCGCCGGCAAGGCTCTATCATGCTGGATAATGAGCAAAACTGTATCCTTCATCTTCATGAAAAGAGGTGTGACAAATGATCCAGATCCTGGGAATTTCCGGCAGCCTGCGGGCACAGTCGTACAACACCGCACTGCTGCGGGCGGCGCAGGCTGAGGCGGGCACGCAGGTCCGGCTTGATATCGCCACCCTGCATGGCATTCCGCTTTACGATGCGGATCTGGAGGCGCGTGAGGGCTTGCCCGCCGCCGTGGTGGCGTTGCGCGAACAGGTCATGGCGAGCGATGGCCTGATTCTGGCCACGCCTGAATACAACAATGGCATCCCCGGGGTCTTCAAGAACGCTATCGACTGGCTCTCGCGGCCGGCCGGGGATATTCCCGTGGTCTTCGGCAATCGCCCGGTTGCGGTGCTCGGCGCCTCGGCCGGGGGCTTCGGCACGGTGCTGGCACAGAACGACTGGCTGCCGGTGCTCAAGACGCTGGGCACGCGGCACTATACCGGCAACCGGCTGCTGGTTGCGCGCGCCGGCCAGGTATTCGACGCGCAGGGCGAACTCACCGATGCCGGCATGCGTGCGCGGCTCAGGGAGTTCGTTGCCGGCTTCGCCGCGTTCGTGGAGGGCCCGCGCGCGGGCTGAGCACAATCGGGCCGGTGCATCCTTGCCGCGCGCCATGATTCGCGCTTCGCGCGAGGCTGCCAGGCCGCAAACTCATAGGGGCGCCAGCACCCGCAGGACGTCTTGCTGCCTTCCGGGCGATTTTTTGCGCCCCATTCCTTGTATGCGTTCAGCAAGACCTGCCAGCCATCACCTTGCACCAGCAGTCCGGGCCCCGCGCCGAACACGCGCTCGCGCGAATCCGCCTGGCGGATGCCGTCGATGCGGTCCTCGCCGAGCTGCGTCAGCATGTAGCGAGCGCTACCAGGCAGGCGTGATTCCGCTGCTGGCCGCAAGCCTGTTTCGCTGCCAGGTACGCTATGACGAGACCTGGGCCGGCCTGGAATTTCCGGTGGCGTACCTGGATCAGCCGCTCAAGACCGGCAATCCCCAGGTCTTTCTTGAAGCCGTAAAGCTGTGCAAGGAACAGTTTGGCAAGCTCAATCGCCAGCAGACGCTGACGGCCCGGGTCAGGCGCCTGATGCTCGAGAAGGAAGGTGGATTTCCCACGCTGCTCGCCACCGCGCGGCACCTTAACATGACGCCGCGAACGCCTCATCGCAAGCTGATGGAGGAGCGGGCCTCCTATCGTGAAATTCTGGACGATATCCGCCGCCGGCTGGCAATTGAGCACCTGAAGGCGAATCGGCTGACTATCCAGGAGATCGCATTCACGCTCGGCTTCAGTGACCTGGCGAATTTCAGACGTGCCTTCAGGCGCTGGGAGGGGATGGCGCCTTCCGATTACCAACGGCAAGTCCCCGGGATCGCCGCAACACCATCGGAACGTCGACGGCCCTGACCGTTGCGCGCATGGCGCAGCGATCCGGCGCCAGCCCTTGCGCTACAAGCTACCGATCCAGCTATTACGATAAGTATCCTTATCGTAATAGATACATCGATGCGCTAAACTGGCGTATATGAAAACTCGCTTGACCCTGACCCCGCCGGAACCGACCCCGCCATCCGGCTTCCCCGATGCCACCTCACTCGCCGCGCTGCGCGCCTGGCATGCCGGGCTGACGACGCGCGAAGCCGTCGCACGATATCTGGGCGAGGAGCGGGCGCAGGGCCAGTCGTCGCGCGGCATCCTCGGGCGCATCCGCCGCCAGCTTGCCGCATACGCCCGCAGCCGCCAGCGCGAGGACCTGGCTGCGCTGTTTGAAATTTCCGCGGCCGAGCGGGCGGAGAAGGGCAGGGCAGCGGACCATGCCATCGAGACGCTGCGTACGCTGCCGCCGCCGGCACCGGCAATCAGCGACGACATCGGCTTGTGGCTGGCGCCGCGCACGGTCGCCGCGCTGCGCGCGCAGGGCATCGACACGCTGGCGGCACTGACCGTTCGGGTGCCGCGCCGGCGCCGCTGGTGGGCCGCGATCCCCGGCCTGGGCGCGGCCGGGGCCCGACAGGTCGAAGCCTTCTTTGCCCGGCACCCCCAACTGACCGAACGCGCCCGGGCGCTGCTCGCGCAGGCGCCGCGGGGCATGGTCGTGCCATGGGAGCAACTGCGGCTGCCGCATGAAGTGGATGGGTCGCAGGGGAAGTTCCGCGCGCCGCGCGCGACCTGCGCCCTCGATGCGGAAAACGATTACGCGGCGATCCAGGCGTGGCTGGCCTTGCATGAGTCGCCAGCGACGCAGCGCACCTATCGCAAAGAGGCCGAGCGGCTGATCCTGTGGGCGATTGTCGAGCGCGAACGGCCGTTGTCGTCGCTGACCACTGAGGATGCGACGGCCTATCGCAGCTTTGTGCGGCGACCGGCGCCCCGGGAACGCTGGGTAGGGCCAGCGAGACCACGTACCTCGCCCGACTGGCGTCCGTTCACCGGCAGCCTCTCGGCGCGCTCCACCGCCCATGCCTTGTCTGTACTGGGGGCGATGTTCCGCTGGCTGATCCAGCAGCGCTATGTGCTGGCCAATCCGTTCGCCGGGATCAAGGTGCGCGGAGGAGGGCGGTCGGTGGCGCTGGACAGCTCGCACGCGTTCACGGAAGGCGAATGGCTGCTGATCCGCACCATTGCTGACGGCCTCGAATGGTCCTATGGCTGGGACGGCCCGGCGGCCCAGCGCCTGCGCTTTGTGCTGGACTTCGGCTACGCCACCGGACTGCGCGCCAGCGAACTCGTCGGTGCGACGCTCGGCGACGTTGAAAGCGATCCCCATGGCGACCATTGGCTCAAGCTGGTTGGCAAAGGAGCCAAGGCTGGCAAGGTGGCACTGCCACCGTTGGCGCGCCTGGCGCTCGACAGCTATCTGGTGGAACGAGGCCTGCCAGTCACGCCAGCGCGATGGGACCCGCATACCCCACTGATCGGCGGCCTTGGCCAGGATCCGGCCAGTGGCATCACCGGCACGCGCCTGTGGGGCGTGTTGCGGCGCTTCTTCAGGCAAGTGGCGGACGTGATCCAGGCGGATCACCCTTCCGCCGCCGACAAGCTGCGGCAGGCGAGCCCGCACTGGATGCGGCACACTCATGCGACTCATGCACTGGCGCGCGGCGCGGAATTGACGACAGTGAGGGACAACCTGCGTCACGCCTCGATCTCGACCACCTCGATCTACCTGCACGGCGACGAGATGAAACGGGCACGGCAAATCGGCGCGGCGTTTTCCGCGCCCTAGTGGCTTAGTGCGATGGCCCGGAGAGCAGCCGGGGAGTGGAGGGCGCTCGAGCCGGTCGAACGCCATTAGCCGGAATCGCGATCTGCAACGGCTATATCGATTTCCTTATCGCCGCATACCTTTCAAGGGTCTGTTTCCGCGCAACTTCGTGCTGCACGATCGGGGGTGGATAGTTCTCTCCAAGCTTCACCCCCGCTGTAGCCAGTACATTCACAGGCGCCGTCCATGGCGCATGGATGTACTGGTCCGGCATCTGTGCCAGCACCGGCAAGTACTTGCGAATAAATCGCCCCTGTGGATCAAATTTCTCCGATTGCTTGACCGGATTGAAGATACGGAAGTACGGCTGTGCATCGCAGCCCGTTGACGCAGCCCACTGCCACCCGCCGTTGTTGGCCGAGAAATCGAAATCATTGAGCTGGTCGGCGAAATATTGCTCGCCGCGTCGCCAGTCGACGCCGAGATCCTTGACGAGAAAGCTCGCAGTCACCATCCGTAGACGATTATGCATGTAGCCGCTCTGGCGGATCTGCAGCATCGCGGCATCGACCAGCGGATAGCCGGTCTGCGCGTCGCACCATGCCTGAAAGTATTTGTCACCCGTGACAGAGTCGACCCACTGCAGCGCATCGTATTCGGGGCGGAAAGACTTGCCGTCGGCCACGCGGGGATGGTGGTGGAGGATCATGAAATAGAAGTCGCGCCAGATCAGTTCGGATAGCCAGACGGCCGCGCCGGCGCTTTCGCTGCCGCCGCGCAGTACGGCGTCAAGCGCGGCTCGCGCCAGCGTGCGGATGGAGATCGTGCCGAAGCGCAGGTGTACCGATAGGTAGCTCGGGCCGCGCAGCGAGGGGAAATCTCGCCGGTAGCCATAATCGCCGATGCGGTCGATGAATTCATCGAACAGTGCACGGGCGCCATCACTGCCCGTGGGCATTGCAATCTCGGCAAGATTGCTGACAGCGAAGCCGAGATCGTGCAGCATCGGCGAAGCCTTTTGATACTGACGGGGCACCGGTGCCAGCGCGCCCAGATACTGGTCGACTGGATACGGTCGAAGGTCGAACGGCTGCACTGCGCGTAACCACGCATTCCTGTACGGCGCGAAGACGCTGAAGGGCTGGCCTTGGCCGGTCAAGAGCTCGTCAGCCTCGAAGATAACCTGGTCCTTGAATGTGAACAGCACTCGGGAGTCGGAAGCCAGTGCCTGACGCACGGCCGTGTCACGCCGCTTCGCGGCAGGTTCGTAGTCGTGGTTCGTGAAGACGGCATCGGCATCGAGTTCGGCCGCCAGCCTGGGAATGGCATCGCGCGCGATATCGTCAAGCACGATCAGACCGCCGCCCGCATCGGTCAGCGTCCTGCGTAACGGCTCTAACGACCTCAGGATGAACTCTACACGTCGATCGACCTTGCGTCCGCGTGCAATCAGCGGGTCAAGGATTTCGCGATCGAAGACAAACACGCACCACACTTGACGGCAGTGCTTGAGGGCATAGTGCAGCGCTGCATGGTCGTCGGCGCGCAGGTCGCGCCGGAACCAGACCAGGCCACGCGCGAACTCCAGGTCGATTCGGTATGGCAGGCGTCCGGTGCCGGCTGTTTCAGAAGCAGGAGAAAGGGGTTTCGGCATTGCCGTAATTTAGTCCCATGCAGCGTTGTCGCACAGCCCCATTTGCGGGTATTGCCTGCACCGCAGCTTGGCAGGATCAGCGTGACCCCAGAAACCGGGCTGCCTTCTGATGGATCCTGGAAGCTGAGCCGTACGTCGAATTGACCGGCGATAGCCTGCATATTCCGCACGGATTCGTGCCCGTTCCCACCCGACATACCGGATGCCAGCAGATTGGTGGATTTCCGGCGGCTTTGGATGCGCTGCGAAGATCTCGCCGACGCGATGATCGCCTCGATTGGCTAGCGCGCGGTTGGCCGCAGCATGTGGGGGAAAGTGAGGCCGGCGCTACCGTAAGGTGGAGATAGGGCTTGGCAGAAGATTTGTGTCTGGAGGTGCCAACCGCCTGTTTGACCGAGCGCCGCTTCAATTCTTGAACTTGTGCGGCGCATCGTATATTTTCGAGGGGCATTCCGGTGGTTGCCGCCGTGCCGGCCGGTGCCTGTCACGATGATCGGGTTCATGCAAGCCGCACTCGATAACGCATGCCCGGAAAACGGTTGTCAACCCCGTCCGCGCAGTGCGCGCGTGACCCTGCGCAGTTGCTTATCGCTGCCCCCCTTGCTCCTGCCCATCAGAAAGGAGCTGCCATGGATGCAGTCCGGACATTGCTCGAAACCCAGCCGCTGCTCACGCTGTTCCTCACGGTTGCACTGGGCTATGTCTTCGGCGAGATCAATATCAAGGGCGTGTCGCTCGGTTCGGGCGCGGTGCTGTTCGTGGGGCTGGCGATCGGCGGGTTCGCGCCGAAGTCCGCGCCGCCTGCCATCCTTGGCACCCTAGGGCTGCTGCTCTTTCTCTATGGCATTGGGATCCAGTACGGGGAGCAGTTCTTTAAGGGTCTGACCAGCCCCGATGGCATCAAGGCCAACGCCGCTGCGGTCCTCGGCGTGGTTGGCTCCGGACTGCTCGCGGTTGCGTTGGTGCCGCTGGTCGGCGTGAAGCTAGACGAGTCGCTAGGCATGTTCGCCGGCGCGGGCACCAGCACGGCAAGCCTGCAGGCCGCGATGGCGGCGATGAAGAGCGACGGCGCCGCGGTGGGCTACAGCGTCGCATACCCAGTCGGCGTGGCAGGGCCGATCCTGTTTCTGTATGCCCTCACCGCGCTGCTCAAGCCGAATATCGTGCGGCCGCCGCCAAAGCTGATCGAGACCGCCGAGATTGCGCTGACGAACCCGGCGTTTATCGGCGCGCGGCTGTCGGAGGTGGTAGCGCGCCTACCGGACGGGGTGGCGATTGCCGCCGTGCGTCGCGCCCACCACAACCACCCCTCCGCCGACGACCTGGTCCTGCAGGCCAACGACGTGCTGCTCGCGACCGCCACTGACCCGGCCGTGCTGCGTGAAGCCACCTCGCTGTGCGGGGAACTGCAGCCGGGCCGCATGACAAGCCATCGCGAAGACCTGGACTATATGCGCGTGTTCGCCTCAAGCCGGCTCGTGGTCGGGCACACGCTGCGCGATATCCGCTTTCCCGAAGGCATGGTCTGCTCGATCGCCCATGTGCGGCGCGGTGATGCGGACCTGATGCCCCGCGATGACCTCACCCTCGAGTTCGGTGACCGCGTCGGCCTGCTGGTCAATCGCGCCCACATGAAGCCGATTCGCGCGCTGTTCGGCGACTCCATCAAGGGCACCGCCGAGCTGAGCTTTATCTCGATCGGCATCGGCGCGGCCCTCGGGCTGCTGGTGGGGCTGATCCCGGTGCCGATTCCCGGCGTCGGCACGCTGGCGCTGGGGCTGGCGGCGCTGCTGCTGGTCGCCCTCATGCTCGGCCGGGTGCGCCGTCTCGGGCCGTTCGTCTGGACCATGCCGCTGTCGGCCAACCTGGTCCTGCGCAACTTCGGGCTGACCATCTTTCTCGCACAGGTGGGCATTGCATCCGGGCCGAAGTTCTTCGCCACCATCGGCGAGACCGGGGTGTCCTTCCTGATCTATGGCGTGGTGATTCTGCTTGCCCTGCTGGTGATTACTGCGATTTTCTGCCTCTGGGTCTTCAGGCTGCCGTTCGACCTGGCGGTGGGCGTGATCTGCGGCGCGACCGGCAATCCCGCCATCCTTGCCTTTGCCAACCGCGTCGCGCCCACCGACCGGCCCGACCTCGGCTACTCGATGATCTTCCCGTCAATGACCATCGTGAAAATCCTGTTCGTACAGGTTGCCGCCACACTGGCTGGCGGATAGTGCAGGGCAACCTGGGCGAAGCGCGCCATGCGATTCGCCGCGGAGACACATCATGGAAATCGCCGTCTTCAGCGCAAAGTCCTACGATCGTCAACATCTCGATGCCGCGAATGCGGCCGAAGGCCATCAGCTCAAGTACTTCGAAGTTCCCTTGGACAATGAGACGGTGGGCCTCGCCGCGGGCCACGGCGCAGTGTGCATCTTCGTCAATGACCGGGCCGATGCGACCGTGCTGGAAGCGCTCGGACGCGGCGGCACCAAGCTGGTCGCGCTGCGCTGCACGGGGTTCAACAACGTCGACCTGAAAGCCGCGCAGGCGCTCGGGATCAAGGTGGTGCGCGTTGTCGACTACTCGCCCAACGCGGTCGCCGAGCACGCGGCGGCCCTGCTGATGGCGGTCAACCGCAAGATCCACCGAGCCTACAATCGCACGCGGGACTTCAATTTCTCGCTCGAAGGCCTGATGGGCTTCGACCTGTGCGGCAAGACCGTGGCCGTGATCGGCACCGGCAAGATCGGGCGCGTGTTTGCGAAAATCATGGTCGGGTTCGGTTGCAACGTGATCGGCTACGACAAGTACCCGTCCCCGGAATTCGAGGCCCTTGGTGGACGCTACGCGGACGAGGGAGAAATCGGCGCAAGCGCGGACTGCATCTCGCTGCATTGCCCGCTCACGCCCGAGACCCATCACATCATCAATGCCGAAACGCTGTCGCGCGCCAAGCCGGGGGCCTTGCTCATCAACACTAGCCGCGGCGGGCTGATCGACACGGAAGCAGTCATCGAAGCGCTCCGGAGCGGGCAACTCGGCGGGCTGGCGATCGACGTGTACGAGCAGGAGGCGGGCCTGTTCTTCCGCGACCTGTCCGGCATCATCGTCGACGACTCCGTGCTGCAGCAGCTAATCACGTTTCCTAACGTGATCGTGACCGGGCACCAAGCCTTCCTCACGCGCGAGGCCGTGACGACCATTTGCGAAACAACCTTGCGCAGCGTGACGGAGTTCGAAAGCGGCAAGCCGCTCACGAACGAAGTCGGTGCCGGTTGAACACGGCTGTTGGCCTCAAATCGTGCCGCGCTAATGGCTTAAACCGCTCCCCGAAAAGCCCACGGTCGGGAGCAGGGCGCATGAAGAAGACTTCGGGAAATTCAAGCCGCTCGAAGGGAATAGGGCAGCAAGGTCAAGGAAGCCAAAGCCGCGATGACCCTGGCGTGGTGGAAATTCTTGCATCGACTTCAACGTTGCGAGCCGTCCTCCGTGGTTCCGCAATGCGCCTGGCTGCCCGCTCCGGCGAATGAACTTGCGAGCGAGCTACTACAAGGCAATTTGCATCAGCGTCCCGACATCGGCTGGGGGACGGTTGAGTTCCTGCGAGCGCATTACGGCAGGCGGCAGGTCAGAAAGGTTGATTGGCGCGAAGCCGAGGCGCGCGAAATAGCCGGATGCGGTCTTGGTCTGCAACACTATTGATGCGACCCCTTGCAGCCGGACGTCTGCCACGATTGCGGAAAGCAGAAGCTCGCCGAGACCTGCAGACCTTGCGCGCTGCGCAACAGCCAGTCCTCGAAGAAGTCCTGTTTCCCCATAGCGCTCCACGCCGGCACATCCGAGGAGCCCGGCATTGTCGCGGACCATGATGAAATGGGTGATATGTTCGCGTACCCCCTCGACGCAAAGTGAGGAAGCACGCAGGAGGGCCTCAACCTCAGGCCAATCCTTCTCAGTCGCATAGCGGGGACGCATGACATATTCCTTCATGCAAAGTTCGTCCCGTCATCCTACTTTTGCCGGGATGCTTCCGCCCGTAGGGATTCTTCTTAAGTAGATTTGCTATCTCCCGGAAGCAGTCTGGCCGGCATGCCGGGAAGACAACATTCTTGCTCTTCAGCGGAGTTCTTTTGCGATGGCATGCGAGCGCGAAGTCCCTTGCCTGCGTCAGCCGGTGGCCCGACATGCGAGATGCCGCCCAACGTATCGCTGTTGGGACAGCATGAACTGGCTAGTTCCAGATCAGCGTGGCTTCTTGCAGCAAGTGACCAGGCAGGATGTAGTCGCCGTGCTTGATAGCGAGTGCCTCGAGTTCGCACAGACAGTCCTCGGATAATGCCGTCATGTCGAACCGGCAGTAGAGGTGTCGCTGTCGGAATGTGAGTTTTTCTCCGCGGAGCCCTCTGGCTAGCGCATCTGCAGACTCCACACAGACATGTTCGATGGTTCGGAACTGTACGACGATGCCGCGCTGTTGCCCAAGTCGTCCGAGTTCGAGCGCGTCTTCCCACGCGGTTTCATAGTCTAGATCGACAGTACTATCTACGCGCGAACTGATGTGCTCAAGCGCGCTTGCTCGATCACGTGCGACGTATACGCTCATAGGGGAGTCTCCCCGATGGGGTCTTTGTGGAGAAAAATATATTCCGAAATCGGGGGCTGGGCAACCCCAATCGTACATGCCTTCGCAGCCCAGTTATATCCCGCGCAATCGACCGGAGTCGGTTGGGCCGCAGCAGCCGGGCGGCTCGGCGCAGTGTCAGGGCCCGCACTGGGTGGCTACCTCCTGAGCCAGCAGTTTCCTAACACGTTCAACTTCATGGTGTTTGCCATCCCCGGCGTGGTGGCCGCGATCGCGGTCTTCCTAATCTCGGATCACGGCAAGAGGGAGTCAGGCGTCGTGCGGGTTCTGGCCGGCTCTGCCGATTGATGACGCTGGCGATATTCCTACAGTATTTGCGGAGACATTAATGACCAATAGCAATTCATGCGCATGGGAAGGGCGGATCTTCTCGAACGGTTGGGTGCCTGGCACTGGCAGCGTTGCGGACGTCGTCGAGCCGTCGACGGGGAAGATCCTGGCGACGATCGGAATCGGCCTTGCGGATGATATCGACCGGGCAGCTAATGCCGCGCAGCGTGCGCAGCCAGGATGGGCGTCCACAAGCTTCGATAAACGCGCTGAAATCCTCCGCGAAGCCGCGCGCCTATTGAAGGCGCGGGCCGACGAGATCAACGGATGGAACGTCCGCGAGTATGGCTCGACGGCGGCGAAGGCAGAATGGGAGCTGCACGCTACCTACGAGCAGCTGCTCATGGCGGCGGCAATGCCGATGCAACCCGAAGGCGCGCTGTACGCATCGGCGATGCCTGGCCGCATGAATATCCCACAGGCCCAGGATGTCGCGCGTGCCATCCGGCAGCACGCCCAAGGCCAGGTTGACGGCCTTGTTACGTACCACGCCGTCCTCACGCATCTTGACACGGTGGCGTGGGATATCGACCCGCAGTGGACCGTCCTCGGTCAGGACAGTCTACTCCGCCCAGGGCGCGCTCAATCAGGGCCTTTTTGAATGCCATCGAGGCGTCTTGAACCGCCTCGGCAGGCATCGGACCCATTTACGAAATGGGCAATCAGGTCCTCGGGAATGGGGCGGCGGTTCACGGTTGGCAGCCTGACTGGTCGTGGTTTTTAGTGGCATACATGCTCCTTGGTGACATGTTATGCCTAAACACAAAATTTCTGACGGATCCATCGGTTGCCCTAGTGATGTGACGCACTTTCGCTTTCAGGAAGACCCAGCCCTTGGTACTGTCGGTAGGACCACCAGGCGAGAAGCACGGATACCAACAAGCACACCAAAAGCGGAGCCAGACACAACGATCAGGCCAGTCTGGCAACCAATCGTGCAGACGCCGCTCGCAAAGCTACAGACGGCAGCGACGATAAAGGAAATCTGTCCGCGTATGTAAGACCACGGCCTTGAGCATGGCGATGAGGATTGCAACGAAGCGCGAGCTGGCGATTGCGAGGGTGTTGCGTCCGCTTGGGACGGCTCCCCTCACGCTTAAGCAAGCTGAGACTGCTGGCAAATTGCTTGGAATCCATTGGGCCACGGTTTATCACTTGCGCCGGCGCTTTCTCGCGGATCCTGTGGCGAGCGCATTGATACCTTATGACCGAGGCCCAAAAGTGGGAAAGCCGCGTCTACCAGCGACCATCGAGGAAATCGTGAATGAGGTCCTGACCGATTGGCTGCCGCGACAGCCTCATCTCGCTCATCCGCTCTTCGAGCTCGACGTCGAAATTCGGAAGCGATGCGCAGGGGCAAGTGTTAGTCCGCCAAGCAGATCTACCATTTCGCGACGATGGGCCGCCCATCGGAAAGAGGACGCCCTTCGGCTCGCAACGCAGCCGGGCTCTGAGATTCCACCAGGTCATCTTGTGGCGCGCTGTCCGATGGATATTGTGCAGATTGATCACACGCTGGCCGATCTGATCCTGGTTGATGATGCGAGCCGACGCCCAATTGGCCGGCCATGGCTAAGCATAGCCCTCGACGTTTCGACAAGATGCGTCGTCGGCGTATATGTCGGGATGGATCGCCCTAACGCCATGGTGACGTTCGGCGCACTTTTGTCCCATCCCGCTCACATACGTAAAGTAGTCACCGCTTGCACCTAATGTTGTCGCTGCTCACGGCCATGCCGCATGGGCTCAGACCACTTCAAACCGGGCGATAGCGAAGCAGGGAGGACCGTAATTCCATAATTGCTGCCCGGGGCGTTTCGCTCACTGCCTGAATCCGCCCTTTGCACAGGCGCGCGACAAACGTGCCGCCGCCTTCCCGGAAAATCCAAAACCTCGCGCCGCCATCTCGCTCGCCGAGCAGGCGCCGCCTGCGGATATCGGCGCTGGCCGGGGCGAGGGCGGCAGCGACCGTTCAGCCGCTCTCAGCCGAGTACGTCAGCCCTGGCCCTTGCGCGTGCCATTGCGCAACGATGCCTGGCCAGCAGGCCATGGGCGTTACCCTGCAGCCACTGATGGAACTGCGACAGCAGCGGCACGGCCTCGGCCTGGCGCACCGCCAGCTTGTGCTCCGGTGACCTGTACTTGATGCCGGCTTCGATGGCATACAGCTTGGCGATCCACGCCAATGCCCCCGCGCGGCCAGCCCTGGCGTCTTCTGGGCCTTGGCGATCTCGAAGAAGCGTCGGCGGCAATGCGCCCAGCATCCGCCCTCGATGATCCGGCCGGTACGGCAAAGCGCATCGTGGCCGCTGTAGGCAGCCGCCTGCAGGTAGCCATGATAGTCGCGCAGGAAGTTCAGGGGATGGGCGCCGGCGCGGGATTCCGCGAACTCGAACAGCACCGCTGGCTGGTGGTCGACCCATAATCCGTTCTCCTGCCGCAGCCCGGCCACGAGGTAGCCCCATAGATGGGCCTGCCGCGTGGTGGCGCGCCTGCGCTCGAGTAGTGGCAGCGTGGTGTCGTCCAGATGCAGGCGCGGCGCCTGCTGGACGTGGTTGCGCAAAGGCGGCAGCAGCTTTGCCAGCAGCTCGGCAGAAGCCAGCTTCCATTCGCACAGAGTGGCCCCTTGGCAGGTGCACGCCCAGGCGCGCATAGCGCGTCTCCTGCCGATTGATCGGCAGGTGGACCACGAAGGTGTCGACCTGGATGCTGGCCAGCACCCCTGCGCTGGCGTTGCTCTTGGGCAGCGGCGAGGGCTGCGCGGCAGCGGTCACGATGGTGGACTCGCCGTCCTTCGTGTCCGCTACTGCCATCTCGATGTTCGGCCATCGCTTCACTCCTTATACCGTGAAGCCGCTACCCTTCTCATCGCTGCTCCTGCCTCACCAGATGGTTTCCGCTGACGCTTACGCTTCACCATGCTGGATGGACATAGAGCTGTCGGCGTACGGCGTCGCGCAGGCGAAGCAAATCGGCGATCAGATGCACGCGCTGTCGTTGCGATTCGATCTGGCTCTCACGTCGGTGCTGCGCCGTGCAGGGCATTGGATCTGATCCTCGATCGCAGGTCGCTTGCCGTTTCAGACTGGTGGCGCAGCACATCCTGTTCCAGAAAAGAAAGGGCGTCTCAATTCCTGAAATCGGCTTGGGTGACTTGGGTCTCGAACTACTGTAGCAATTGGTTTCCGTCATTTCGGACCGCGCCACTGTCGCTCTGGATTCTGGCGGCGAGGCCATGGCCCCGGAAGAACCGGTCTTGGGGTGCACGGTCTGATTCCTGCCCCATCAAGCTCAGTTGCACATGCGAGGGATGCCGCACAGAACGGCGCATCCCACCTCTGCCACGCTCACAAGGAAGTGAGATGGGTCCAATTGTTCAACGGTGCGCCATTGTGTAGCGCCCCTGTCGGTTATGGACCTGAATTCGGTGAAGAGGCGGGAGAAGGCCACTGTGAATGACGATCTGAAGTTCGGCTTGACGGTGCTTGCTGTGCTAGGGGTCGTAATCTTTGCGACCACCCAAGCCATAAGTATGGACATGAGCATTGCCGATCTGGTTGTGCAACTGGTGCAACATGCCATTGATCTGCTGCGCCATCTGTTCACACAGGTGCGCGCGGAGAATCCACCTCTCAACTTGGCTTAGCGGTCATGGGCCTCTTCTCCAGGATATTTGCGCCAAGTCCCAGCAGGTGCATGGCCTTTCAGTAATTGTCGCGCTCAGGATCATTAGGCTGACGCCCGACCACTTCCAGCGGTTGCCACTGCCCGCCTGCAATAGCCACTCGGGGAACTTCGCCGCGGGCGATTGGACGCCAAGAACGGGAATACATCGGCTGTCGCTCGACACGGCTTGGCTTGAGAGGGCTGACGAGTCGCTCGATTTTCCGGACGGCGACGACCCGGACTCAAACGCGTCGTAACCGCCGTAGCACCCTTTCGACTGCCGACAGGTGCTCCGGCGATGCGTGGGCAATGGCCTGGAATGCGGCCGCCATGTCCATATGCACGCGCAGATCGATATGCCCGGCCATCGCGCAGCAGGCGCTTGACCATGCGGATCGCATTGGCAGGATGTCGGCGATGGCGTGGGCGAGTGCATTTGCATCCCGCATCAGGTTGTCGCCCTCGGCAACTGCGGAAGCCAGGCCGATCCGTAGCGCCTCGCTGGCGTCGATTGGCGCGGCGGTGAAGGTCATCTCCATCGCCTTGGACAGGCCGAGCAATTTCGGCAGGCCCCATGAGCCGCCATCGCCGGAGACGATCCCGAATTGGGCGAACGTTACGCAGAAGGTGGCATGCGGGCTGGCGAAACGGATGTCGCAGTAGGTGGGGATGTCGGCTTGCTGCAAGGCCAGCGGCACCGCTGTACGGTATCGCGATATCGCAACTGCACGTCTTCGGGCGTGCCTGCGGAAAAGCCTTCGCGCCGGGCCATCTGGCCCAGGTCGCCGCCGGCGCAGTAATGAACATTCCTACCGCGATAGGGAATGAGGTAAAGCGTCAAGGTCTCGACATTGGCGGAAATAGCGATCCGCAACACTTGCTGCGGCGCAGCGCATGACAGGAAACGTTGTAGAGCAATCATTAGTGATGGCGCCATCGCAGAATACGATGGCGGACCTCCGCACTTCGATATATATAGGGAAGGACGGTCGGTCGAGCGTAAGTTTCCAAGATTCCCACCTTGAGTTGCTCGAAGTGAGCATGCATCTTCCCCATGAAGGTTCTCGTGGGGACGACGAGCTACCGGGGGGAGCTGCCAGCAACTATGCGTATTGCTACAAAACCGCTCAACGCATATGCAATCAGTGGTGCTAGCGGACACTTTGCGCCGTGCTTCAGAAGCCCTCGCATTTCGTGGCGATGGCACGCCCGGGACCGGCCAGCCGCGCAGAACGCCCTCCAGAGGTTGACGGAGAGCTATTAGGGACATACAAATTTGCAAGTATTGCCAGCCGTACCCGCAGTGCAGCAGGTATGACCAAGCGTGTTTGGGCCGTGCAAATTCTTGTACCCGGACGCGCATCTACGAGGAGCCCAAGATGAGCAAGACCTACAAGCGTCTGGACAAGAGCCAGGCGGCGGTATTGATGGTGGATCATCAGGCCGGCCTGCTGTCGCTGGTGCGCGACATTGAGCCGGACAAGTTCAAGAACAACGTCCTCGCGCTGGCGGATCTGGCGAAATACTTCAAGCTGCCGACGATCCTGACCACCAGCTTCGAAGACGGCCCTAACGGCCCGCTGGTGCCGGAACTGAAGACGATGTTCCCCGACGCGCCGTTCATTCCACGCCCTGGCCAGATCAATGCCTGGGACAATGAGGACTTCGTGAAGGCTGTCAAGGCAACGGGCAAGAAGCAGTTGTTGATCGCCGGAGTGGTGACCGAAGTCTGCGTGGCGTTTCCCGCGCTATCTGCGATCGAAGAAGGATACGATGTGTTCGTCGTGACCGATGCGTCAGGGACATTCAATGAAGTGACGCGCGAATCGGCATGGCACCGCATGGCCGAAGCCGGTGCACAACTGATGACCTGGTTCGGCGTCGCTTGCGAACTGCATCGCGACTGGCGCAACGACATCGAAGGGCTGGGAACCTTGTTCTCGAATCATATTCCGGATTATCGGAACTTGATTACGGCATATACGACCGCGAAGGGCGGAAGATAACGCAATCCGCCCACGATCAGCCATCAAAGAAGAACGCGATCAGGCCACGCGAGCCTTTGACAGGCGACGAGATTCGAGCGACCGTTGGCGTTGGTAGATAACCCGGTCAGCTTCATCGCTGACCACAACCACACTGTTGTTCGAGTGCAGGTCGATTCCACTAAACTTGTTCATGCCGGCCTCCTGTGCGTCACGTCGGTATTCGCAATTCGACTCTACGCCAGCCGTTCGACCCGAACGGAGGGAGGCTGGCTATATGATTATCAGAACCTCTTCTCGCCCCGCTGGAAACGAGAATGGCTGAATCCGTCGGCCGACGGTCTGCGAGGTTCACGACCGCCGCCTCGAGACCATCCCTTCGTCCACAGCGGCAATCTCAATGCTGTGATCAGTCGGATCGGGCGAGGAGCGGTCCGGCGTCGCGAACGCTACCAATACCTTGCCGACACGCCACGGTCGCGGAGTTAGTGGCCGCCAGTCATAGAATTAGCGGTCCTCAACAGCAATGTTGGCGAGGGAAGGAACAGCCAGCGGCTTCATGGCAACGACAGGACCGAAAGCCGACACAATAGCTTTCTGCGCCATTGAACGGCGGTCGTCTGCACCCGCTCACGCCACCTCAGGGAGCGACGGTGCGTCAGCCCGCCTGCGCCGTTGCGAGCTCCGGCACCACGCCACTCGTCTGCAGCAACGTCTTGCGGAAGATCTCCACCAGCGGCCGCAGGTTGACCTTGTGCCAGGCCGCCCACAAGGGCGTGCGATAGCTGAACCACGACAGCTCGTGCAGCACCACGCCCGGTGGCGCCTGGTGGCGCAGGCTTTGCTGGATCGTGGTCACGCCGAGTCCCGCGGCCACGAGTCCCAGGGCGGCTAGCGGTTCGGTCGCCTCCATGGTGATCGTCGGCGTGAAGCCGGCTCTGGCGCAAGCCGCGATGAACGTGTCGTGCCGCAGCGCGGTTTCTTGGTGCATCACGCCGATCCATTTTTGCGCAGCCAGGTCATCCGGGCTGAGCTGCTCCGCTTTGGCAAGCGGGTGCCCTTCGGGCAGCGCCAGCAGCATCGGATCATTGAGCACCTGGGCAGCCTCGAGGTCTGGATCGTCAGGTGGCGGCGGCTCGCAGACGAGTGCGATGTCGAGGCTGCGCTGGCGCAGCCCCTCCAGTTGAACGTCCGACTGCTGGTTGTACAGCGCGATATGCACCGCAGGCCGGCTGTCGCGCAGTTCGCGCAAGGCATTCGGCAGCACGCCCGAGTGCATCGCGTATTCCAGGTAGCCGATGCACAGCCCGCCTTCGTCGCCGCGGCCAAGCCGTCGCGCCAGCGATTCGAGCCGGTTGGCATGCGTGAGGAATGCGCGGGTTTCGGCCAGGAACGTGCGGCCGTCGCGTGTGAGCCGGATGCGTTGCTGGGAGCGCTCGAACAACACCAGCCCGAGCTTTTCCTCGAGCTGGGCAATCTGCCGGCTAAGTGGCGATTGGGAGATATGGAGCCGTTCGGCGGCGCGTCCGACGTGCTCGTCTTCGGCCACGGCCACGAAATAGTGAAGTTGGCGGATATCTAGCATGTCCAGTCCTGAATTCAGACCTCTAAGGAATCAAGTCTTTCAAATTCTGTCTTGGACAGACTTAATTGGCAACCCTAGACTGCCTTCACCCCAACTTAATTTGTGGAGCAGTCATGAGCATCAAGGACAAACTGGCCGGTAACGTACTCGGCTTTGGTACCGCCCCGCTGGGCAATATGTTCCGCGACATCCCGGAAGCGGAGGCGCAGGCCACCGTGGACGCGGCCTGGGCGCAAGGCGTGCGCTACTACGACACCGCGCCGTTCTACGGCGCGGGCCTGGCCGAAATCCGGCTGGGCGAAGCGCTGTCCCGGCACCCGCGTGACGAATACGTGCTCAGCACCAAGGTCGGCCGCCTGATCCTGGACGAAGTCGAAGACGCCAGCGCGCGGGCGCTGGGCGAGAAAAGTGGCCTGTTCGCCGCCGGCCGCCCGAACAAGCTGGTCAACGACTACTCGGCGGACGCCACGCTGCGCTCGATCGAGGACAGCCTCAAGCGGATGAAGGTCGACCGCCTCGACATCGTGTGGGTCCACGACATCGCCCAGGACTTCTACGGCGACGAGTGGCTGGCCTATTTCGAGACCGCTCGCAAAGGCGCTTTCAAGGTGCTGACCCGGCTGCGCGAAGAGGGCGTGATCAAGGCCTGGGGCCTGGGCGTGAACCGCGTCGAGCCGATCGAACTGACGCTGGACCTGACTGAAGCGCAGCCGGACGGCTTCCTGCTGGCGGGCCGCTATTCGCTGCTCGACCATGAGCGCGCGCTGCAGCGCCTGATGCCCAAGGCCGCGGAGCGCAAGACCGAGATCGTGGTCGGCGGCCCGTACAGCTCGGGCATCCTGGCCGGCGGCTCGCACTTCGAGTACCAGAAGGCGCCGCCCGAGATCATCAGCAAGGTCGAGCGCATCAAGGCGATCGCGCAACGCCACGGCGTCAGCATCAAGGCCGCCGCGCTGCAGTTCGTGCTGGCCAACCCGGCGGTCGCCGCCGTGATCCCGGGTGCAAGCCGGCCCGAGCGCATCGCCGAGGACACCGCCGCGCTGAAGGCGGTCATTCCCGCCGATTTCTGGCGCGAGCTGCGCGAGCAGCACCTGGTCGCGGCAAATGCGCCGCTGCCTGGCGACAGCAACTGATCCGGGACCACATTCGATTCAAGGAGTCCACCATGGCACAAGCTTCTGCAACGATCACGCTGCCGGTTGCACCGGACCGCGTCTGGCAACTGATTGGAGGCTTCGATTCGCTGCCCGACTGGCTGCCGTATATCCCCAAGAGCGAACTGAGCGAGGGCGGCCGCGTGCGCAGCCTCGTCAATCCGGACGGCGACGCCATCGTCGAACGTCTCGAGGCCTTCGACAACAGCGCGCGCAGCTACACGTACTCGATCCTGCAGGCGCCGTTCCCGGTCACCGGCTACCGCTCCACGCTGCGCGTGGTCGGCATCGACGGGGACCAGGCATCGCGCGTCGAATGGTCCGGCCAGTTCACGCCGGCCGGCGTGAGCGATGACGACGCATCGCGGCTGTTCGAGGGCATTTATCGGGATGGCCTCAAGGCACTGGAGGCAACGCTGGCCGGGGCGGCATCATGAGAGGGCCGATGGCCTTGTCGCTGGCTTTCGCGCTTATGTTCGGCGCGTTTGCACCGGCGCAGGCGGCTGTTGGCGTGCCTGGCGAAGGGCGCCTCCTGTTCCAGTACGGCGAGTAAATCCGTGGGATGGCGCGCCGTCGCGCCACCTGCAGTGCCATTACGACGGTATCTTCATCAAGCCGTTATCGATGGAAATCCGATTCGCATCGATGGCGCGAGGCTGCAGAGGAGGGAGCGACTCTGCCGTGGTCGGTGCGGCTTGCCCGGGCCTGCCGGCGCGGGGAACGGGATGAATCACCTGGCTGTCCGGCAGCGGCTTCCCTTCACGGAGATGCGCCAGCATGGCCTCCAGCGCGCGCACTTGATAAATGGAAACCGGTGCCATGCGCACATCGAAGCCAGGTGAAGAGATACGGCTCTCTCCGTGCATGCCGCCGACGACCTCGATATAACGCAGCCGGCTCGCGCTCGGCTCATTCCGCGATTGGGTCGCGGCGTAAGGGCGACTGGTGAAATTCGGGCCCTCGATTTCGTCGCTTCTGCCATGAACGATGATGGCAGGCTTGCCGCGCAGTCGCGCCGAAGCCGCAATCGCATCGATGCCCCGGCGCACCCGCATGGCGGCGGGGTCTTCGCCGGTGAACAGGCGGCGCAGGCAAAGGGCGGCATCCATATCGTAGTCGTTGCGTCCCGTCGAGCGGGAGATCGATCGACCGTCTTCGCGAGGCCCGCGCGGATCGTCGTCATTGATCAGCGCAACTTGCGATCCATCGGGCGTTCCGCCCCAAAGCCGGGCGAAACGCTGCGCCAGCAATTGCGGGTCCGCCGCCCTGGGTGCGCCGTCACGGTCGACCGACGCGAAGCTGAGCTTGCACAGGTGCTCGTGGACCCGGAACTGGCCGAACTGGCTGGCCTGGCCCAGCACGCCCTGGTTGCCGATAGCAGAGGCTGCCGTGGCGATGTCGGCATCCGGCAGGAAGCCGAAGTCATGCAGCTTGCGTAGCGCCTCTTGCGCCTGGGCTTTCACGGTCTGGCTGCGTAGCAATCCTTTCTCGGCGAGGGACTGGCAGCGATTGCTGGCAAAGGCGAGTCCGGAGGCGAGGGGATCGTCGGCGACTGCCAGTGCCGCACAGGCCTTGTACAGGTTTGCATACGACAGGAAGTCATAGCTGCTGCGAGCGGATCCGGCCCAGCGCCTGCCCCGGTCGTCGATCACGATGTCCGGGTCGGCACGGATATAGATCTGCGGCGCAAGCGAAACGACCCCGTCGAGCAAATGGTGGTGGTCCTGCTCGGCCGCCCGCAGCACTGCCCCGCCGCCGTTCGAATATCCCGATGCAATCACCGTGATGCGCTCACGCGATAGTCGCTGCTGGCCTGGCCACGTGCGCGATTCGAGCTCGGCAAGCGCGAACGCGGCGGCATTCAGGACGGCGCGCCCCCAATCCGCCTCCTGGTTCCACCCGGCACTCGCCCATTTGAAGGCCAGCCGGTTTGGCTTGGCATGGGCGAATTGCCGGGCTTCCGGCGCCCCTGTCAGCACGTCAAGACGCAGGTCGGGGGCTGCCGTGGCGGTGGTCCCATCCTGCGTCGTCGAAGTTCCGCTATCGAGATCCTGGATGCCTGCGCCCGTGCCCTTGTCAGTCCACGCGACGGCACAGCCGCGCCTCAGTCCCCAGTACCCCGCCCGTTGCATGTCGGCCCAGACATTCTGGCTGCCCGGCGTGGCGGTGACCACCAGGCAAGCTGCGTCGGGCCTGAACGTGACCGGAACCTGAAGCAGGATGCTTGTGCTTCGCCCGGATGGACCGGCAGTGAACGCCAGCACTTCATCGCCGGCGAGCTTGCCGTCATCCTCATACAGTTTCCCCGTCGACGGATCGACGTTGGGTCCATACAGCGTGCCGAAGCCATTGGCGGGATTGCCAGGCCTGAGCAATACGGCGCGTCTCAATTCGGCCGCCGAGGGACGCAGCGGATCCTCGTAGGCCGGCCTGGCGGATCCGGAGAGCATGGCGGCGACGCCGTAGCCGCCGGTGATCAGGTCATCGCGTATCCCATCGTAATGGGTACGCCGGACAATATGCGTGTCCGGTGGCGGCATGGTCTGCGCCATCGATCCCGTTGCCGACAGAGAGGCCAGGCATGCGAGCAGGCCGAATTTGGCGCGCGTGGCGCCACGATGTATCAATGTGTTCAAGATTCCGTCTCCTGAGCCATGCGGATGGATTGCCGCTGCATCCCAATGAGTAATCGTTGTAGCGGTATGGGACCGGCATAGATTAGGAGGCTGCTCCCGCCGCGAAAAATTCTTTTTTTTGCGACAAGAATAATTTTTTGTTATAGGCGTGGCATGAAGCGCGTTTGCACCGCGCGTTTGCGACGGTACGGCTACCCTCCGCGTGCAGCAGGCCCCGTGGATTCCCGGCGCACAAGCTTGATGGGCAGGATATCGTGGACAGGCGGCGTCAGCGCTCCCGCGCGAATGCGCTCTATCATGCGGCGTGCCGCCGTCCGGGCCATGGCCTCGACGGGTTGCTGGATCGACGTCAGCCCCACCAATGGCGATCCGGCGAGCGGCATGTCGTCGAAGCCAATGATGGACAACTGCCCCGGGACTTCGATGCCTTGCCGCTTTGCGGCCTCCAGCACACCCAGGGCAATCGTGTCATTGCCGGCAACAATGGCCGTGACCCGGTCCGGCCCATCGAGCATTCCCATCGCGCTGGAGTAGCCCGACTCGCTGGTGTAATCCCCCCACACGAGCGCGATACGGTTCGCATCCACGCCCGCATCCGCCAGCCACCTGAGTGCGCCTTGTGTCCGATCGCGGCTGGTCGAGGTGTTCTGCGGCCCCATGAGCAGGCCGATGCGCCGATGGCCAAGCTGGAACAGATGCTCGACGGCGACCGCGCCGGCGTGGATGTTGTCGATCTCGACAATGTCGGTCCTGACCCTGTCCACGGACCGCACGACGAGAACCGGCGGCACGCCTCGGGCCTGCATTTCCGCAACGACGGGCGAATCCAGCGTCGCGGTGGCGAAGATCAGCCCATCCAGGTATCCGTCGATCAAGGGCCGGAACGCCAGGAGATTGCGGGCATCGTTCATCGAATCGATCATCAACGTGATCTGATAGCCGTACTCCTGCAAGGCATCGTGCAGATGCGTCAGGAACAGCGTCATGAAGCGGTTATGCAGCGCCCCGACGACGACGCCAATCAGCTTCGTCGATGTCTTCTTGGCGCGCCGCCCCTCCGTTGGCACGCGGTAGCCCATGTCTGCTGCCACCGCCATCACCGCGTCACGCGTTTGCATGCTGATGGCAGGGTGCCCGGCCAATGCCCGGGACACTGTCGAAACGGATACGCCAAGCCGTTGCGCGACCGCGTCCAGCGTGACCTTGTTCGTCGGCTTGTCGCCTCGCTTGATGTTTTCTGGCTGCATGATTTGCATTCGTTTGCGTGAATGCTAATGCCTGTTGGGCCGGATGCTGGTGCCAGATAGGGAAATTCTTGAGGTTTTGCACCAGCCTTGCATGCAAATCTGCGCGTACATTGCATTTCACTGCGCTTGCCGCATCACAGGGCAAGTTTCCTTTCCCACCTCAGGAACAGCAAATGGCAATCCAGCACCTCAAGCATGGCCGCAGCGCCAACGCGTCGTCGCAGGACGCAGCGAAAGTACGCGACACCGTGACCGCGATTCTCGCGGATGTCGCCGAACGTGGCGACGCAGCGGTCGCGGAACTGTCCGCGACGTTCGATGACTGGCAGCCGGCAAGCTTCCGTCTGTCCGAAGACGAGATCGCAGCCTGCGTACGTTCCCTGTCGCCGGGGCAGCTCGATGACATCAGGTTCGCCCAGGCACAGGTGCGCAACTTTGCCCAGGCGCAGCGCGAATCGCTGCGCGATATCGAAGTGGAAACGCTCCCCGGTGTAGTCCTCGGCCACAAGAACATGCCGGTCGACAGCGTGGCCTGCTATGTGCCGGGCGGCAAGTTTCCCCTGGTGGCTTCTGCCCATATGGGTGTCGTGACGGCCAAGGTGGCAGGCGTGTCCCGCATCATCACCGCTTCTCCGCCGGTTCAAGGCAGGCCGAATCCCGCAGTCGTCGCGGCCATGCATCTCGGCGGCGCGGACGAGATCTACACCTTCGGCGGGGTGCAGGCCATCGCTGCCATGGCATTGGGCACGCAAACCATCGATCCGGTATCAATGGTGGTAGGCCCCGGCAACGCGTTTGTCGCGGAAGCGAAGCGCCAGCTCTTCGGGCGGATCGGCATCGATCTGATTGCCGGGCCCTCCGAAACGCTCGTCATTGCCGACGACAGCGTGGATGCCGAACTGTGCGCGACGGACCTGTTGGGCCAGGCCGAGCATGGCTTCAATACGCCGGCCGTGCTGCTGACGAACTCGCTCAAGCTGGCGCAAGAGACCATGGCCGAGGTCGAGAGAATCCTGAACATTCTGCCGACGGCCAACACCGCCGGCGTGTCCTGGCGCGACTATGGCGAGGTCATCGTCGTCGATACGCTGGAAGAGATGGTCAGCGAGGCGGACCGCATTGCATCCGAGCACGTGCAGGTGATGACGCGCGACCCGGACTACTTCCTGAAGCACATGAAGCACTACGGCGCGCTGTTCCTCGGTCCGCGCACGAACGTCGCTTACGGAGACAAGGTCATCGGCACGAACCACACGCTCCCCACCGGAAAGGCGGCCCGCTACACGGGCGGCTTGTGGGTCGGCAAATTCATCAAGACCTGCACCTACCAGAAGGTGCTGACCGATGAAGCCAGCGCCATGATCGGGTCGTATTGCTCGCGGCTGTGCGCCATCGAGGGCATGACCGCGCACGGCGAGCAGGCCAACATCCGCGTACGGCGCTATGGGCACAAGGACGTTCCGTACGGATCGGCGGTTCCCGCCTGAGTCAGGCTTCTCAGTGAGAGGCAAGCGGGCACTCGTCACCGGCGCGGGACGCCTGCTCTCTCACTGGATTGGTGCGAGACGCGTGGGCGCCGACACAGCGCTCACGAAGCGACCAGGGCGCGCCTGTCTGCCCGGCTGAGCCACACCACCAGGAATCCCGCCGCAGCCAGCAGGCCGCCAGCGACTGGCACCGCACTGTAGCCGAGGTCCAGGCTGATGACACCGCCACCGAGCGCTGCGCCCAGGGCATTGCCGAGATTGAACGCGCCGACGTTGATCGACGAGGCGAGTCCCGGTGCTTCCGCCGCGGCTTCCATCACCCGCATCTGCACCGGCGGGACGACCGCGAAGGTCGCGGCTCCCCAGGCCAGTAGTCCAAGGGCCGCGGTGACGTGGTGGGAGAGGGCGAAGGGGAGCACCAGCATGATGATGGCGAGCGCCGAAAGGACGATCTTCGTCGCGCCATCGAGCGACCAGTCCGCGAGCCGTCCCCCCACGTGATTGCCGACCGTGAAACCAATGCCGATCAGCACGAGCGAGACGGTGACGAAGGTGTCGGATGCGCCGGTGAGATCGGCAAGCACCGGCGCGATATAGGTGTAGAGCGTGAACATGGCGCCCGCGCCCAGCACCGTTGTCGCCATCGCCAGCAACACCGGCGGGCGGGTGAGCACGGCCAGTTCCCGGCGCACATTGGGCGGGGTGCCGCGCTCGCCCTGCGGCAACGCCAGCCAAAGCGCGGCAATGGCGACCAGCCCCAGCACCGCGGTGCCGGCGAACGCCAGGCGCCAGCCGACCTGCTGCCCGATCCAGGTTGCCGCCGGCACGCCGCCGATGTTGGCGATGGTCAGTCCCATGAACATCGTTGCCACGGCGCTGGCCTGCTTCTCCTTCGGCACCACGCTCGCGGCCACCACGGCGCCAAGGCCGAAGAAGGCGCCATGGTTGAGGCTGGTGACCAGGCGCGACGCCAGCAGCGTGGCGTATCCCGGCGCCAGCGCCGACAGCAGGTTGCCAACGGTGAAGATGGCCATCAGCGCCATCAGTGCGGCGCGCTTGCCAAAGCGGCTGAACAGCAGGGTCATCACCGGCGCGCCGACCATCACCCCAACCGCGTACGCGGTAATCAGCATCCCCGCGGTGGGGATGCTGACGTCGACGCCTTCGGCGATCACAGGGAGCAACCCCATCGGGGCGAATTCGGTGGTGCCGATGCCGAAGGCGCCGATGGCGAGCGCTAGCAGTGCGGTATTGGATTTCATCGTGGCAGATCCTGGCAGGTGCCTTACGCCGCGGCCTTGCCGTCGTAGGCGGGATAGTCGGTGTAGCCTTCGGCGCCGCCGCCATAGTGGAGCGCGCGATCGGACATGGCCAGGGGCCAGTCATTCTCGAGGCGTGCCCTCGGTCACGATCAGGCCGGCGTCAGCGCGTTGGCTGTAGTAGAGCGCGTTGAGGTCGTTGGGAATCCCGTCCGGATTGCGGGAACGGGTCAGCGGCGCCATGGCGATCCGGTTAGCGAGCTGGCGCTCGCCCATGGTAAAGGGCTTGAACAGTAGACTCATTTTGGGACCTTGATCAGGGAGGGTGCGGCCACCGGGGGTACGTGGCCGCGGGCTCGGGAAGTTCGTCGATGGACCGCAGTTTGCGCGGTTTATATTTGTTGATTAAGCCGTGTATGGGTCAAATACTTTTGATTTCATATCAAATGTCAGGACCCGTCGTGCCGGGAGGGCAGGGCAGCAGCGGAGGCCGCCGCGCAGACCAGGCACGGGTGACCGCGATGACCCGGCGCTTATGCCGAAAAGTGCTCACCGGACCCATTGGCGCCGCGAGCGCCTTCTGAATAGGGATCGCGCGGGCTGTTGCCGCGTGCGCCATCCAGGTACGGGTCTGCCTGGCGCGCAGGACTGGCCGAGACACCGGTGCCGTCGAGTCCGGCAACCACGTGCAGGTCGGGATGCGAATCGGCTGCGTTGGCGCCGTCGTAGAACGGGTTGCGACGGTCATTGCCGCGCGCACCGTCCAGGTAGGGGTCGACCTTGCGGGTGGCAATGTAGCCATCCCGATTGGTGATCCTGGCGCCATCGGTATAGCCGTCCCGGTTGCTGATGCGGGCGCCGTCGGTGTAGGCGTCACGAGGCGTGTTCACGCGGAATGCTCTGCCGGCGGTTTCCGGCTGAGCGGCGGCGTGGGCCATGCCGGCGGTCAGGGCGGCGGCCAATGTGATGGCCGTGAGGATGGTCTTTGCTTGCATGATGCTCTCCTGTCTAGTCCGATCGGCCAGGCAACCCTTGGGTTTGGTCGCAGGGCCAGTCTGTCATCGAGATTGCAGCTTTTAAGTGATGCTATCTACTGGTAGATAGATGAGCGAATCAAAAAAAAGACTGCCGGGTTTCACTGTTAAGAATCCGGGCATTGCCCGGGGGTGACTGGAGTCTAGGTAGGGGCGATATGTCTGTCCAAGACGGAATACGTCGGACTTGAGACCTTGCAGGTCTTGTGGGCCGGTTTGCTCCCCTCTTCCGCCCGCGGGAGGGGCCCGGGGGTGGAGGCTGGCGCCTCAACGAAGTCCGGCCGCCACCCCGCAGCTCAGCGATGCCCCTTACTTTTCGACAAGACGGCCCAGCGTCTCCGGCACGATCGTAGCGCCCACCAGATAGACCAGCGTGACGGCCGCGAGGAAAACACCAAGGATCACCGGAAGGTCGGCGGGCGTGCCGGCGGCGAGCGAGGCCAGCGTCGGCATCATCCCGCCGATGGCGAAGCCGATGTTCCACGACAAGCCCGTGCCGGAGGCGCGGATGCTGGTGGGAAACCGCTCGTTCAGGAAGATGAGGATCGGCGCGAAGCCGGCGCACCCGAGCATGCTGAGCGCCACCGCGTAGACGCCGCGCAAGGTGGCGGTTGGCGCGGCCGGCATCCACTGGTAGAGCAGGGGCATCAGCACCAGGCTGAGGGCGCCGATCAGCAGGAAGGCGCGCTTGCGCCCGACCAGCGTGCTGAAATGCCCCGCTGCCACCGATGCGACGATCACACCGAGGCTGCTCAGCATCAGGATGGCCGAGGACTCGCCGGGGGATGCCTTGACCACGACCTTCAGAAAAGTGGGAAGGTAGCCGGAAGTCAGGTAGTAGGCGCTGCCCGCGCCCACGGTCAGCAGGATGTTGACCAGCAGGATGCCACGATACTCGCGCGAGAACAGCGTGCGCAGCGGATGCGCTTGCGGCTTGGCGTGGCCGCTGGCGGCCTTTGCCGCCTGTAGCTGCTTCCACAGCGGCGACTCCTCCAGCGAGTTGAAGATGACCAGCCCCAGCACCGAGCTGACGATGCCGGCAAAGAACATGCAGCGCCATCCCCAGACCTCGAAGGCGTCGCCGGGAAACAGCGCCGTCATTGCCATGTAAGTGATCGACGCCAGCAGCGCGCCGATGCCCGCGCCGCCGCCGCCCACCAGGCCGGAAACCGCGCCGCGCCACGACGGCGGCACCGATTCCGTGCCTATGGTATGCGTCGAAGCGACCACGCCGCCGACGAACACGCCCTGCACCAGCCGCAGCAGGATGAACAGCGCCGGCGCGAAGAGGCCGACCTGGGCGACCGTCGGCAGCAGCCCGAACGCCGCAGTCGACAGGCCGACGCCGGTGACGGCCACCACCATGGCACCCTTGCGCCCGTGCCGGTCCGCGTACGCGCCGAAGATGGCCGAGCCGAGCGGGCGCATCAGCAGCGTCACCGCGAATGACGCGTACACGGCCGCCAGCGACAGCATCGCGTGCTCGGACGGAAAGAACAGCTTGCCGATCACCGGCGCCACGAACAGCAGGATAAACAGGTCGAACAGGTCGAGCGCCCATCCCATGCACGAAGCCGTCACCGCGCCCAGCACCTGCCGGTTGTTCGCGGCCACGGGCGCCGCGCTCTGCGCGCCGCTGGTCGGCACCTTGTCATTTGCCAGCACTTCCATCGTTGTCTCCATATATTTTTGAATGAACGGCTCCCCGCGATGCCCGCCAGGGGCATCGTCGATAGGTCCGTATGCGTCCGTATCTCCGGCGCGGCAGGCGGGTCAGCCCCGCCCGCGCTCAGCTGCCGCGGAAATCGGGATTGCGCTTCGCGTGGAACGCTTCCACGCCTTCGCGGAAGTCGTCCGAGCTGCGCAGGCGGCTGTAGCAGTGCCCTTCGAGTTCGATGGCGGTCGACAGCGGTGCGTCCTCGGTGTCGTTGAGCAGCTTCTTGGCGGTGCGCTGGGCCAGCGGGGAGAAGGCACGCAGTTCGTCGACCAGCGCATCGGTGGCGGCTTCCAGCTCGGCGTCAGCGACGCAATCCACGGCGATGCCCCACTCGTACGCCTGGCGCCCCGGGATGCGGCGCGAGCGCATGACGATGTCCTTGGTGCGGCCCACGCCCACCATCTTCTGCAAGCGCGCCGAGCCGCCGGATCCCGGAATCTGGCCGAGCTTCTGCTCGGGCAGCGCGTATTCCGTGGTGGCGGTGGCGATGCGGAAGTCGCATGCCAGCGACAGTTCGAAGCCCACGCCGAAGCAGTAGCCCTGGTTGGCCGCGATCACCGGCTTGCTGCAGCGCGCCGGCGCCGCCACGTTCCACGCGAGCTTCGACACATGCTCCGGCGACGCTTCCAGGAAGCCGCGGATGTCGCCGCCGCTGGAGAAATGCTTGCCCTGCGCGCGCAGCACGATGACGCGCAGGCGGTCATCGGCGTCCAGCGCCTCGAACACGGCACGCAACTGGTCGCGGGCCGCCATCGAGATCACGTTGTAAGGCTGGCGGTGCAGGATGATGTCCGCGCGCTCGCGGGCCGGGTCGATCTCCACGGAAAAACCGTCGAGGTCCTGCAGGCGCTGCTGGTCGGGATGGGTCAGTGCGAAGGCCTGGGTCATGTCGTTACTCCTTGATGGGGTCGCTGTGGGGAAGAGAGGAAAGTGCGCTGTATTCGCCCGCCGACAGCTTGCGGCGCAGGATCTTGCCGACCGGCGATTTCGGGATGTCGGCGACAAACACGTAGTCGCGCGGGCGTTTGAAGTTGACGAGGTCGGAGCCGCGGCAGTAGTCGTCGAGCGCGCCCGCGTCGACACAGCCGCGCGGCTTGACGAAGGCCACCACCTTTTGGCCCCAGCGGGCGTCGGGCACGCCGGCCACCGCCACCTCGTCCACGGCGGGGTGCAGGGACAGCACCGATTCGATATCGGCGGGCGAGATGTTTTCGCCGCCGCTGATGATCATGTCGTCGACCCGCCCGGTGACGAACAGGTCGCCGTCAGCGTCGAGGTAGCCGATGTCGCCGGTGAAGTACCAGCCGTCGCGCAGGGACTTGGCATTGGCGTCGTCGCGGTTCCAGTAGCCTTCGAAGGCCTCGTCGCCGCGCAGGTCGGCGATGATCTGGCCTTCCTCGCCGGGCGCGGCCAGCTCGTCGGGCGAGGCCGCGTCAAGCCGCGCCACGCGCAGCCGCGTGTTGAGGCCGGCGCGGCCCGCGCTGCCGGGTTTGCGTGCCGCGTGCTGGTCGACGCTGAAGGTGTAGACCTCGGACGAGCCGTAGTGGTTGACGAACAACTCCGGTCGGAACGCGTGCTCCAGGCGGGTCAGCAGGCCATCGTTCATGGCGGCGCCGGCGAAGCCGAGCTTGGTGACGGTGCGCACATCGTTGCTGTCGAAACCGGGCTCGGCCAGCAGGTCATGGTAGAGCGTGGGCACGAGATAGAGGCAGCTGACACGATGGCCGGCGATGGCCTGCAGCGCCTGCGACGCGCTCCAGCGCCGCACGCAGACGAATAGGCCGTCCACCAGCGCCATGGCCAGCAGGGACCGCACGCCCATGGTGTGGTACAGCGGCATTACGCCCAGCGTCCGTTCGCCGCGCCGGTACAGGTTCTGCGCAACATGCGCCAGCGCGGCTGCGCGTTCCTGCCGGTGGCGGCGCGGCACGCCCTTCGGCTTGCCGGTGGTGCCGGAGGTGTAGAGCATCAGCGAGACGTCGCCGGCCTCGGCCTGCGTGCTGTCCCGGCGGGGCGTGGCACGGAGCAGGGTGTCGAACGACAGCGAGCCGCCCGGCGCGCCGTCCAGCGCGATGCAGGGGATTTCCTGCGCGGCGGGGCTGTCCAGCACCGCGTCGGCGCTGACCGGCTCGAACACCAGCGCCTTCACGCCGGCGTCGCGCACGCAGTAGTCCAGTTCGTCCGGCTTGGCGCGCCAGTTCAGCGGGACGATGACCAGGCCGGCGAACTGGCAGGCCCAGTGCAGGGTCGCCATCTCCCAGCGGTTCTGCAGGATGGCGAGCACGCGGTCGCCCGGCTGCAGGCCCAGGTCGAGCAAGCCGGCGGCCACGCCGCGAATGCGCGCAAGCCATTGCTCGTAGGTCAGCAGCAGGTCGCCGTCGACGATGGCGGGGGCGTGGGGGCTGCGCTCCACGCTTTGTAGGAAGGTGCGGCCGAGATCAAGCATCGCAGTGCTCCTCGGCAAGGGGTGCCGCAATCCGGCGCAAGCGCGCGCGGCTGGCGGCCACGTCGAGGACGGCGGCGACGATCGGCGTGTAGCCCGTGCAGCGGCACAGGTGGCCGGACAGCATGTCGCGCACCTGCGCCTCGGTCGGCTCGGGCACCCGCTCCAGGTAGTCCGCGCACGACATCAGGATGCCGGCCGTGCAGAAGCCGCACTGCAGCGCATGGTGGCGGCGGAAGGCTTCCTGCAGGTCGCCCAGGCCTTCGCGCGGGGCCAGTCCTTCGACGGTATCGATGGCGCGGCCATCGGCCTGCACCGCCAGCATCAGGCAGGAACGCGCGGCGACGCCGTCCACCCGCACCGTGCATGCGCCGCAGACACCGTGCTCGCAGCCGACGTGGGTGCCGGTGGCGCCGAGCTCATGGCGCAGGAAGTCGGACAGCAGCTCGCGCGGCGCGCATAGGCCGCTGCGTTCGGTGCCGTTCAGGGTCAGGGTGATGCGCTGGCGCTCATCGCGCCGCATCACCGGGGGCGCACCCAAAGGTGCGCCGTGGGGGGTCTTGCTCATCTTGCCTCCTCGATTACGCGCATGCCCAGTTGCCGCACCAGGTGGCGGCGGTACTGCGCGCTGACATGGGCGTCGTCCTGCGCGCCCAGCTTCCAGCTGAAATCGTTGATTGCCTCGGCCAGCGCCTTGCCCTGCAGGCGTGGCCAGGTCTCGAGCACCGGCCGGTCAGCCACGCCGCCCACGGCCAGCGCAATGGCGTCGTCCGTGACGATGGCGGCGCACGCCGCCAGCGCGAAGTCGCCATGCCGGGCCGAGAACTCCGCAAAGCCGTAGCGCGCGCCGGGGCGCCGAAGCGGGAAGCGCACCGCTTCCACCAGCTCGTCGGGCTCGCGCGCCGTCATCAGCATGCCGCGGAAGAACTCGGCGGCCGGCAGCACGCGGCGCCGGCGCAGCGAGCGCAGCACCACCTCGCCGCCGAGCGCGGTGAGCACCAGCGGCAGCTCGGCGCTCGGATCGGCGTGGGCGATGGAGCCGCACACGGTGCCGCGGTTGCGGATCTGGAAATGCGAGATATGAGGGAAGGCGAGCGCGAGCAGCGGCACCTCGCTGGCCAATGACGGGCGCCATTCCACGCTGCCTTGCGTGGCGGCAGCGCCCACCACCAGATGGCCGTCTTCCACGCGCACGGTATCCAGGTCAGGGGTGCGCGAGATGTCGACCAGCAGTTGCGGCTGCGCGAGGCGCATGTTCAGCACGGCCATCAGCGACTGGCCGCCGGCCAGCACGCGGGCACCCTCGCCGGCATGGGCCAGCGCTTCCAGCGCATGCTGCGCGGATTCGGCGCGCAGGTAGTCGAATGCGGCGGGTTTCATCGACGGACTCCCAGGAGCGCCAGCAGGCGCGCGATCCAGCCCGGCTTGCGCGCGGGCTTGCCCCCGGCCTGGCGGCCGAGCGATTCGAACAGCTGGCGCAGCACCACCTTGGCCGCGCCTTCGAGCATGCGGCCGCCGACCGCGGCGACCTTGCCGGACACCTCGGCCTCGTAGTCATAGGTGAGACGGGTGCCGGCACCGTGCGGGGCCAGTTCGACCAGGCCCGCGCCGCGCGCGCTGCCGAGCGACGACAGGCCCGCGCCCGCGAGCCGCAACCGATGCGGCGGCTCCAGGTCGGACAGCGCGATCTCGGCTTCGTAGCGGGCCTTGATCATGCCCACGCCCACGGTCACGTCGGCGCGATAGCGGTTGTCGCCGATGGGCACGAGCGCGTGGCAGCCCGGCACGACCTTGGCCAGCGCCTGCGGGTCGAGCAGGACGGCGAAGACGGCCTCGGGCGTGGCGTCCAGGTCGACGGTGCCGCGCGCGCTCAGGGCCTTGCCGCCCTTGCCGCCGCTCTTGTTGTTTGCCGAGGCCTCTCTTGCTGCCTCGGCCAGTTCCGGACGCGATGGCGGCGGGTCGTCGAAGCCGATCATCGCCATCACCCTGGCGGGCGTGAGCGGCAGGCGGATGTCGCGCACGCCGAGCGCATCGGCCACCGCGTTGGCGACGCATGGCGGCGTGCTCATGTTGTTGCCCTCGCCGAGGCCCTTGGCACCGAGCGGCGTGAACGGGCTCGGCGTCTCCAGGTGGACGATGAGCGGGTCGGGCACCTCGCACGTGGTCGGCATCAGGTAGTCCGCCAGCGTGCCGGACTGGAAGCTGCCGTCCGGGCCGTAGCGGAACTCCTCCATCAGCGCCGCGCCCAGCCCCTGCGCGAAGGCGCCGCGGATCTGGCCGTCGGCCAGCGCCGGGTTGAGCAGCTTGCCGGCGTCGTGCGCGGTTACGTACCGGTCGATGCGCACGCGTCCGGTGGCACGGTCGATCTCGACGCCGCACAGGTCGAAGGCAAAGCCGTAGCAGGCGGAGGTGTTGACGCGGTCCTGCTCGTCCGGAGCGTCGAGGTTGGGGGGCGACCAGAACACGGTTTCGCGCAGGCCGGGCTCCTCACCGGCCGGCAGCAGCTGCGGCGACCAATGCGGCGCGTTACTGGCCGCGCGCGCAAAGGGCAGGGCGGTATCGGGCGCGCCCCGGCGCACGATGCGGCCATCCGCGAAGACCAGTTCGGCCGGGTCGCAGCCCAGGTGCGAGGCCACGATGCGCGCCAGCTTGTCGCGCACGCGCGTGGCGGCCAGGTGCACGGTGCCGGCCACGGCGCCGGCGAAGCGGCTGGAATAGTTGCCGGCGGCCACGGACCACGCATCCTTGTGCGTGTCGAACTCGACGTTGACCACGACGTCGCCCGGATCGATGCCGAGCACGTCGGCCACGACCTGCGCCGACACGGTCATGTGGCCCTGTCCCGCCGGCGTGGACGCGATGGTCACCACCACGCCGCCGAGCAGGTCCACGCTGACCGTGGCGCTGGCGATGGCGCCGTTCTTCGGGCCCGCCTTGCGGCGTGCCTCGGCCGGCGTCGCGGTGGTGATATAGCCCATGTTCGACACCGAGGGCTCGACGATGGCCGCGAAGCCGATGCCGTACAGCCTGCCCTCGGCGCGCGCGGCGTCGCGGCGGCGAGTGAGTTCACCGTAGTTGCCCGCTTCCAGCGCGCGCGACAGCGCCAGCTGGTAGTTGCCGGAGTCGAGCAGCGCGCCCGCCGCCGCGCGATAGGGAAAGGCATCGGCGGGCACGAAGTTGCGGCGGTAGACGTCGAGCGGATCCAGGCCCAGCTCCACCGCGATCCGCTGCACCAGCCGCTCCAGCGCGAAGTACACCTGCGGCCCGCCGAAACCGCGCACGAGGCCGGTCGGTGTCTTGTTGGTCAGCACCACGCGGTTGCGCACCAACAGGTTCGGGATCGAGTAGGCACCGGTCAGCAGGCCATGCATGCGGTAGAAGGTGGCGGGCTCCGGCGCACGCAGGTAGCCGCCGCAATCCTCGAGCTGGTCGTACGAGAGCGCGACGATGCGGCCGTCCGCCTCGACCGCGGCTTCCAGGGTGGAAAGCCGCGCGGTGGCAGACGTGGCGGCGCTCAGGTGCTCGAGCCGGTCTTCCACCCACTTCACCGGCGCGCCCGCCTTGCGCGAGGCAAGGCACATCAGCACCACGTAGGGGAACACCGCCTGCTTGACGCCGAAGCTGCCGCCCGAGTCGCGCGGCGCGACATGGCGCAGGCGGTTGGCCGGGACCTGCAGCGCCATCGCCATCACGGCATGCAGCGAGAACGGCCCCATGAAGTTGGAAGTGACCTGGTAGCCCTCGTTGCCCGGCAAGTGCTCGGCAACCACCACGCCACACTCGATCGGCGTGCATGTGTTGCGCGGGTAATGGGCGGTCAGCGCCACGCGGTGCGGCGCGGCGGCAAAGGCGGCCTCGGGGTCGCCGTAGCGGAAATGGCGGTCGCTGGCCACGTTGCTGCCGAGACCGGGATGCAGCACGCTCGCGTCGTCGGCGATGGCGGCCTCGATCGACACCACCGGCGGCAACACGCGGTACTCCACCCGCATGAGATCGAGCGCATCCTCCGCCAGTGCGCGGCTCTCGGCCACCACCACGGCCACCGGCTCGCCCACGTAGCGCACGCGCTCCATGGCCAGTGCCCACTGTTCCATCGGCGCCTTCACGCCCACCACGAAGGGCTTCGACCAGGAAGGCAGGTCGGCCCCCGTCAGCACGGCACGCACGCCCGGCGCCTGCAACGCGGCGGCGCAGTCGATGGCGCCGAGTTCGGCATGCGCGTGCGGCGAGCGCAGGATGGCGGCGTGCAGGGTGCCGGGCCTGACGCCGAGGTCGTCGGCGTAGCGGCCGCGGCCGGTCAGGATGGCGGCGTCCTCGACGCGCGGCATCGGGCGGCCGACATGTGGCGCCGGCCGGGTCTGCTGTGTCTCCACCGTGCCGGTCGTTTCGCCAGCATCGAATCTTTTCATTTGCGACTCCGTTCCGTGCGACGGAACCGCGCCGGAAGGCGATGGGGCCGTGCAACGTCAAACGGAGATTAGTGACATCTCGATATAAGATCTAATATTGATTTCTGATTAAGTTCATCATTGTTGATGATGGATAAGGGTCTTCCCGGAGACAAGCGGATGCGCAGTAAGCTGGTTAAATGCCCAAGTTTTCGCCATCGCGAGCCGCCCTTGCTTCATCACTAAAATTGATGTCGGAACGACAATGCCATTGATACCAACCCATGGACCTTAAGCAAATCCAGTACTTCATCGCGCTGTTCGAGGACGGCTCCGTCACGCGCGCGGCCAAGCGCCTGAATATCGTGCAGCCGGCGCTCAGCATGCAGATCGCGCGGCTGGAAGAGGAGTTCGGACAGAAGCTGTTCGACCGCATCCCGCACGGCATGGTGCCGACTGCTGCGGGTCGCATGATGTACCGCCTGTTCCTGCCCATCGTGCGCGACATCGCCGGCGCGCGGCAGCAGATGATGCAGCGCGAGGAGCAGATGGCCGGCCGCATCACGCTTGGCATGGTGGCCTCCGAGACGGAGAGCGTGCTGGTGGGATCCCTGGCCCGCTTCAATGCGCGCTATCCGAACGTAGAGGTATCCGTGGCGGACGGCTTCAGTGCCGCGCTGATCGATCTCGTTTCCGCCGGCCAGCTTGACGCGGCCGTGGTGCATCGCCAGCGCGGCCGGCCGGCGCTGCATGTGCAACCGCTGCACGACGAGGAAATGGTGCTGGTGACCAGCGTCGAACACGGCCCCGAACTGCCGGAATCGGTAGAGATGGCGAAGCTGCCAGGACTGGAACTGGTGCTGCCGACCAAGCGGCATGGCCTGCGCGTGGTGCTGGACACGGCGACGCAGGCGCAGGACGTCACCCTTGCGCCGAAGTTCGAGATCGACATCCTCGGCACCATCGTCCAGTTCGTGCAAGCGACGCGCTTTGCCACTGTGCTGCCGCGCATCGTGGTGCTGCGCGCCGTGGAAGAGGGACGGCTGCGGATGCATACCATCATTGCGCCGCGCATCGTGCGGCATCTGGTTTGCGTGAGCCATCCGCAACGGCCGCTGAGCACGGCGGCCGAGGCGTTGATCGCGATCGTTGCGGAGGAAATTAGGCGGGTTTCCGGGGTGGCTTAACGAGGTGGCTTAACGGTGGGGGTGATCGCCTGGGCACTGACGCAGGGGCCGGTGCGGTTGTCGCAACCGTTATCGGTCAATCCAGTCTTTTCATTACCGGGACCGGCCTGGCTCTCTTACTGTTCAGGCTGCGGTCCAGCGACACGCCGCGAGTGCCGCGCGTGCAAGAGGCCAAGCCGCTCGGCCTCCAACGGCTTGTGAAAGGAAGAATCGAATGCTCAAACGCCTCTGGAAATCTCTTGGTGTCGCACTGGCCCTTTGTTGCGGCTTTGGCCCGGTCCATGCGCAGTCCGCCGCGCCCATCACGATGGGCCAGATCAACCTGACCTTCTACGTGGCGACCGGCGCCGTGATACAGGCCGTGCTCGAGGACCTTGGCCATGGCGTCAAGGTGACGGAAGGCAATCATCCGGCCATATACGATCGCCTTGGCAAGGGGGAGGTCGATATGCTTGTCGCCTCCTGGCTGCCGCATGCGCATGGCAAGCTGCAGGCGCCACTTGCCAGCCAGCTGGTTGAGGCGGCCACGCTTTACGAGGGGGCCCGCCTGTATTGGGCAGTACCGGCCCATGTGCCGGCATCGGTGGTGCGTTCGGTGGATGACCTGAAGAAGCCCGATGTCATCGCCCGCATGGACAAGGAAATCGTCGGCGTGGGCCCGGGATCGGGCCTGATGGTCGGATCCGCGGAAATCATGCAGCGCTACGGCCTCGAATCCGCCGGCTACCAGTTGAAGCTGGGCAAGCCCGACGAATGGGCGAAGCGGCTGGCAAACGCTTCCGCGTCCGGCAAATGGATGGTGATGCCGTTGTGGCAGCCGCAGTACCTCAACGCGCTGTACCCGGTGCGCGTGCTCGACGAGCCCGCGGGAATCTTTGGCACGGACCGCGCGGTGGTGGTGGTGCGTAAGGCCGTCTGGGAATCGTGGCCCGCGCGCACGCGTACCGTGGTGTCGCGGATCCAGCTGGGGATTCCAGTCGTGACGGACCTTGAACGGCAGATCGTCGTCGACCGGAAGCCGCCGGCGGCTGTCGCGCGCGACTGGATGAAGGCAAATCCGGAAATCGTGCGCGCATGGTTTGCCTCGTGAACGTGCGGCTTGTGCCCGGCTTTCTTTCGTTTCGCAGGGGATGGACGGCGCGCTAGCGCAATGCGTCCTGGCTATTTCCCTGTTCACTACCTTACTAAATGCGCCAGGATCCCTGAATGCATGTCGCTGCCAGGCGCAGCGACATGTAGTTCGGTGGCATCCTGATTTGGCAGATCCCTCGCGCATTCCTGCCCCAGGCCGTCGCGGCCGCCATACCACTCAACCCACTCAGGGGCCGTTCCATCGGCCTCTCTTTGCGCTCCAGCCGTGACTGGATCGAGCAGACCTCCCTCCGGCTCGACGCAACCTTCCGCTTGCCACCGCTGCGCCGACCAAGCCAGCCTGGCCCGACAACAGCCCGATTTGCCTCTCTGAACCATTAGCGGCCTGGCCGGGTTAACGCTGATGGAAGGCCCATATTTGTGTACATAGAATCCATAAAAACACACGAAGTATAAAAACGAACACGTAGTTCAATTTCAACGGAGCACACAGCCATGGGTGAAATCCGGGCGGAAACGCGCAATGCGATCCGCATCCTGACTATCTGCAATGAACGCATCCGCAACGCGTTCGACGAGGCCATGTCAGTAGCGTTGCTCGCCGCATTCGACGAGGCAGAGGCGGATCCGCGCATTCGCGTCGTGGTCGTCACTGGCGCCGGCGACCTTGCATTTTCGAGCGGGCACGACCTGAAGGAACTTGCTTCAGGTGCGCATGCCCGCAGCACTGTCGGCGAGGCGCCGTTCGTGCGGCCGTTGACCATGAAGAAGCCGGTGCTCGCGGCGATCAATGGCCACTGCTGGGCGGCGGGTTTCATGCTCGCGCTGTCTTGCGACCTGCGCATCGCCAGCAATAACGCGGTGTTCGGCTCGCCGGGCGCACGCCTCGGCATCCTGCCCGAGGGCGGCCAGCTGTACCGGTTGCCGCAGTTGATTGCGCCGACGCGAGCGCTCGAAATGATGCTGACCGCGACCCCGATGAGCGCCTATGACGCCGCGAGCTGCGACCTGGTGTCACGGCTGGTGCCAAATGGCGGGGCGCTTGCCGAAGCCATCGCGCTCGCCGAAGTGATCGCATCGCGCTCGCCGGCGGTCGTGCAGGCGGTGAAGTCGGGGTTCAACCTCGGCCTGCGCGAGGGCAGCGTGCGCGCCGAGCGCTACGAGGCTGAGACCGCCCACATCCTGCATCAAGGCGACGACGCCCGCGAAGGGATTGCCGCGTTCCTCGAGAAGCGGGCGCCGCGCTTCGCGGACCAGCCTGCCTTGGCCAACCCGTTGTCCGCCGAACATCCTGGAGCCTGATCCGAACATGACTACCACGCATCCTCTGCAGCGCCTCTTCCGGCCACGTCACGTCGCGTTGCTGGGCGTATCCCGGGACACCGACAAGGCCGGCTACAAGTTCCTGCGCTCGTTGCTTGACGCCGGCTTCGCCGGGCGGATCTCGCTGCTCGGCAGGCAGGCCGGCGAGCTTGACGGCCTGACGATCCACACCGAGCCGGACGATCTACCGGGCGATATCGATGTCGCCTTCAATCTGCTGGGCCCCGCGCAGACGCCGGCGGTGCTTGAGGCGGTTGCCGCGCGCGGCGCTGCATTCGCGGTGGTGTTCACCGCGGGCTTCGCCGAGATGGGCGAGGAAGGCGAGCGGCTGCAAGATGAGATGGTGCGTGCCTGCAACGCGCATGGCATGCGCATCGTCGGGCCGAACTGCATGGGATTGGCCAACCTGCATGTCGGGCTGAACCTGACCGAGATCACGCCGCTGCCGGCCGGCCCGGTTGCGCTGGTGTCGCAAAGCGGCAATGTCGCGGTCACGCTGTGGGACCAGGCACGCAAGCACGATCTCGGGTTCTCCTGCTTCGTTGGCTTCGGCAACCAGGCCGACATCCCGATGCACGAGTACATCGACTACCTTGGCCAGGACGACGACACGCGCGTGGTCGCGGTCTACCTGGAAGGCCTGCGGCCGGGCAGCGGTGATGCGTTCTTCGAAGCCTGCGCGCGGGTTTCCCGCAAGAAGCCGATCGTCGTGCTCAAGGGCGGGCGCACCTCGGCGGGACGGCGCGCGGCGCAATCGCACACCGCGTCGCTGTCGTCATCCGAACGGGTTTACCAGGCGCTCTTCGACGAGGCGGGCATGGTCGAGGTGAGCCAGCTGGAGCATCTGCTGCCAGCGGCCGAGGCGCTGATGCGCTGCCCGCCGATGATGGGGGACGATGTCGCAATTGTCGGCTCGGGCGGTGGCCACTCGACCGTCTGCACCGACGAGGTGGAGTCCGTGGGCCTGCGCGTGCCCGAATTCCCGGCAGCGGTGGTCGAGACACTGTCCGGCCTGTTGCCGTCGTGGGCGCCAAAGCGGAATCCGGTCGACATGACCGGCGCCTACATCAACGATCCGAGCCTGTTCTCGTCGCTGACCGAACTGGTGATGCGCGCCTGCCCGTCGTTCGATGCCGCCGTCAATTACGGGCTTTACGGGCTGTGGAAGGGCGGCGTGCTCGGCAAGGAAAGCCCGCACGACTACGCCAGCGCCGCGCCGTTGCTCGGCGCCTTGCAGACGAAGCTCGGCAAGCCGCTGGTCTTCTACACGCCTTACGCTGACCGCGCGCATCCGTCGTTCACTGCGATGCGCCAATCCGGGGTGCCGTGCCTGGAATCGATCGAATCGGTCGGCGTCGCGCTCGCGGCGTTGCGGCGGCGCGGCCGCTATCTGGCACGCGCCGGTGAAGCGCTGCCGCAGCGCCAGGTGGCACCGCTGCCGGCAGCGGCCGCCACGTCCGCGGTGCCGTCGCAGGACTACTCGTCCGAAGTCGCCGCGTACCGCCTGCTGGCGCGCCACGACGTGAAGCTGCCCGAGGTGCTCACGGCGGAGTCGCCCGAGGCGGCCGTAGCGCAGGCGGAACGGATCGGATATCCGGTCGTCGTCAAGGCGATCCTGCCTGGCGTCGCGCACAAGAGCGACATTGGTGGCGTACGCACCGGCCTGGGCGATGCCGGCGCGGTGCGCGACGCGGCGCGCGCGATTTCCCACAGCGTGTCGCAGGCGCTCGGTGCCGCCGCGCTCGACGGCTTTACCGTCACGCGTGACCTGGGCCGCCGCCGCGAGCTGATCGTTGGCGTGCGGCGCGACGTGTCACTGGCGTCGCTTGGCCTGATTGGTCTTGGCGGCGTGCTGACCGAAGCGTTCAACGACGTTGCCGTGGTGCTGCTGCCAGCCACGCCAGAACGCGTGTCGCGCGCACTGGCACGCCTCACCAGTGCGCGTGCCTGGGGCGAGTTCCGTGGCGAGCCCGCCGTGCCCGCCGATGCGCTTGCCGACCTGCTCAATCAGCTTGACGCCGCCCTGGGATCCGATCCCGTCATCGACAGCGTCGAATGCAACCCCGTGATGGTAGTCGGCCGGGAACTGGTTCCCGTTGACGCCGCCATCACCATCACCGAAAAGGAGCCGACGTGACTATCCCGATGCCGCTTACCGAAATGCGGGACAACGTGCTGACCATCACGTTCAACCGTCCGGAAAAACTCAACGCGCTCACGCCGGAAATCTACGCGTTTGTGGGTGACCGCGTCAGCGAAGCGAGCGCGGATCCCGCCTGCCGCGCGGTGGTGTTGCGCGGCAATGGCCGCGCCTTCTCGGCGGGCTTCGACCTGTCGCTCCAGATGGGAGAGCGCTCGCACGAAGACCGGCTGCACTCGCTGCACGAAATCGCGAACCGCGCGCGTTGGGCGGTGTGGCGCTGCAAGAAGCCGGTGATCGCGGCGATCCACGGCTACTGCATGGGGGGCGCGTTCGAACTGGTGCTGCCGTGCGACTTCACGATCGCCACCGAAAGCTGCACGCTGGGCGAGCCCGAGATCCTTTTCGGCGAAGGGCCGGCATTCATGATGGTGCCCTGGCTGGTCAACCACAAGATCGCCAAGGACATCCTGCTGACCGGCCGGCAGTTCACCGCGCCAGAAGCGCTGCGCATGGGCATCGTCAGCACGGTAGTGCCGGACGACGGGCTGGACGCCGCGGTGGCATCGCTGACGCAGAAGCTGTTGCGGCTGCCGCCTGCCGCGGTGACGATCAACAAGGTCGGCATCAACCGCGCCTACGAGACGCAAGGCATGGCTGCGCATATCGACAGCTGGGTGGAGACGGCGGCGTACCTGTCGTTCATGGACGACGAGGCGCGCGGCGAGTTCGCGCGCCGCGTGAAAGAGCAGGGGCCTAGCGCCGGCATCCAGTGGCGCACGCAGTATTACGCCGACGGCAAGACAGCCGCCGGGAGCTGACGCCATGCTGAACCTGATCAGCAAGCAGATCGGACTGGGGCTCGCGGTCGTCATCACGGCGGTCACGCTGACATTCTTCATGGTGCGCATGAGCGGCGATCCGACCGCGCAGATCCTGCCGCAGGACGCGACCGCCGAACAGCGCCTCGCCATGCAGAAGCAGCTCGGGCTGGACCAGCCGCTGCCACGCCAGTACATGAACTACATGCAAGGCGCGGCCAGGGGCGAGTTCGGCAACTCCTACTTCGATGGTGACACCGTGACGGCGATCATCATGCGCCGCCTGCCCAACACGGCGCTGCTTGCGTCGAGCGCGCTGGCCATCGCACTGGTCTTCGCCATTCCACTTGGTGTGCTGGCCGCCACGCGGCGCGGCGGCCTGCTCGATCGCTCGGTCCAGGTGATCAGCGTGCTGGGCGCGTCGGTGCCGTCGTTCTGGATGGGCCTGCTGATGATCCAGGTCTTCGCGGTCGGGCTGGGCTGGCTGCCGACTTACGGCATCGGCGGATGGCAGCACCTTGTGTTGCCGTCGCTCACGCTCGCGCTGTATGTGTTTCCCAGTGTCACGCGGCTCACCCGTTCGTCGATGCTCGAAGTCTTGCCATCGAGCTACGTCAATGCGGCCAGGGCGAAGGGAATGCCTGAGCGCCGCGTGATCTTCCGCACGGTGATGCGCAACGGCATCGTGCCCGTGCTGGCGCTGATCGCGCTCGAGATCGGCTCGCTGTTCGGCGGGGCCGTGCTGACCGAGACGGTGTTCTCCTGGCCGGGCATCGGCCGGCTCGCGATCGAATCGATACAGCGCCGGGACTTCCCTATCACCCAGGGCGTCGTGGCCTACGTGGCGGTGATCTTCGCGGTGCTTACCGTGCTCGTCGAGATCGTCATCCGCATCGTCAATCCGAGATTGAGGCAAGCATGATATCCACCACCACATCCGCTTTGCCTGCGCCGGCATGGCGACGGCTGAGCCGGCGCCTCGCGCACCAGCCGGTCGCCATGCTGCTGTGCGCAGCCTTCATTGCCCTCACGCTGGTCGCGGCAATTGCGGGAGATGCGCTGACGCCGTTCGACCCCACCTTCCAGGATCTCGGCAGCCGGCTGCTGCCGCCTGGCACGATCGGCGCCGAAGGGCGCTATTGGTTCGGCACCGACGCGCTCGGCCGCGACGTGCTGTCGTTGCTGGTGATGGGTGCGTGGCCCGCGCTGTTCGTGTCGGTTTGCGCGGTCTCGCTGGCGGCCGTGGCCGGGATTGGCGCGGGCATCCTGGCCGGCTACCGCGGCGGGCGCTTCGCGGTGCTGCTGCTGTACCTGTCGAACATCCAGCTGTCGTTTCCGTTCTTCCTGCTGGCCATCACGATCGTCGGCATCCTGAGCCCGAGCGTGCCGCTGGTGATCGCGGTGATCGGGCTCGGCACCTGGGTGCGCTTCGCCCGCGTCACCTACTCGGACACCAACCAGATCCGGCAGCTCGAATACGTCGAAGCGGTGCTGGTCATGCGCGGCAGCATCTGGCGCGTGCTGTTCCGGCACATCCTGCCCAACGTGCTGCCCAACGTGCTGGTGCTCGCGACCTTCGCCTTCGGCACCGCCATCGTCATGGAGAGCGGGCTGAGCTTCGTCGGCCTTGGCGTACCGACCGATTCGCCGACCTGGGGGCGCATGCTGAGCGAAGGCCGTGACTATATGGAGACCGCCTGGTGGCTCACCGTGTTCCCGGGCTCCTGCATTTTCCTGCTCGTACTGTCGATCAACGTGCTTGGCGAGCAGGTGCGCGACATATCCGATCCGAAAGTCAACCGGCGCTGAAGACGCCGGGTCCGCTCCGCCAACCAAGCTGTTCACCTCCAAGGAGAAGGTCATGAAAACGGGAGACTTTGTCGAAACGACAGCCATGCGCAGGGCAGCGCTGCGCGCCTGCCGTACGCTTGGGCTGGCGCTGGCCATATCGGCCGGCCTGGCCACCACGCCACCTGCGTACGCGGCAGGCACGGACGTGCGCATCGCGCTGTCGGGCGGTATCGACCAACTCGATCCGGCACGCACCGCCAATGGTCCCGACCTGGCGATCATCAGCCAGATCTACGACACGCTGCTGGTGCTGGATCCCAAGACCGGCACGCTGCTGCCCAACCTGGCAACGTCCTACGCGCTCAAGGAGCCGACGTTGTGGGAATTCAAGCTGCGCAGCGACGTCAGGTTCCAGGATGGCAAGCCGCTGACCGCGGATGACGTCAAGTATTCGATCGACCGCATCCTCAATCCGGCGACGAACTCACTGCACGCGCCGCAGCTCGCGTCGGTTGCCGAGGTGATCATCGTCGATCCGGCCACGGTGCAGATCCGGACCAAGACGCCGGATCCGCTGTTGCCGCGTCGCATGCAGCCGATCGGCGGCAGTGGCCGCGTGTTCATCGTACCGAAGCACTATTTCGAATCACACAGCCAGCAGGAAGTCAATGACAAGCCAATGGGCTCCGGCCCGTACAAGCTGGCCGAATGGCGCAGGGGCACCTCGCTGACGCTCGAGCGCAACCCCGGCTACTGGGGCCAGAAGCCGGATGCGACCAGCGGACGCTACACGTTCATTCCCGAAAACGGAACGCGTGTGAACGCGCTGCTGCAGGGCGAGGTGGATATCATCCAGCGCGTGCCGATTGCCGATGTCGATCGCATCGAGAAGGCGCAGAACACCAAGGTCATCACCAGTATGGACGGCCTGGTGCACACCCTGCTGCTCGACTCGCGCAAGCCACCGTTCAACGACATCAAGGTGCGCAAGGCCTTTGCCGAATCGCTGGACATCAACAACATCGTCACGCACCTGCTGGGCAAATACGGCCGCGTCCTGGCGGTGCCGATGGCGCCGACTGTCGTGCAGTATGACAAGTCGATCAAGCCATACCAGACTGACCGCAAGGCGGCGAAGGCGGTGCTCGGGGGCAAGCCCATTGAGCTGAAGACCTATACGTCAGACGGGCGCTATGTGAATGACCGCGATATCTATCAGGCGATCAACGCGCAGCTCAACTCGACCGGGTTCAAGATCCAGCCCCAGGTCATGGAGTGGGGGCGTCTGATCAGCCTGATGCAGACGAAGAGCGGCGGCCCCTTCTACATCATCGGCTGGGACTTCGGCGAAGGCGATGCGAGCAAGATCAACTCGTTCCTCAATTCGGTCTCGCCACTCAGCGTGACCAACGATCCCGAGTTTGACCGGCTGGCCGCGCAGGCGGGGAGCCAGATGGACGATGCGAAGCGTACCGAGGACTGGAAGGCCGCGCAGAAGCTCGTGAACGACCGCTACTACGTCGCTGCGGTGTGGCAGGCCGCATCGATCTACGGCTTCTCGAAGCGGCTGCAGTGGGATGCCCGCTTCGGTGACAATTTCGACCTGGCCACGGTCAAGGTTTCGGCGAAATGACCGTGTCCACGCTACGTGAACCGTCCGATGCGCCGGTGCTCGAGGTTGCCGACCTGGACGTGTCGTTCCGCACCCGCACGGACGACGTGCGGGTGGTGCGCGACCTGTCCTTCACGGTCGCGCGCGGCGAGGTGTTCGCGGTCATCGGTGAATCGGGCTCCGGCAAGTCGACGATGGCGCAGGCGGTGATGGGCCTCTTGCCTGGCACCACGCACACCAGCGGGCGCATCTCGCTTTGCGGGCAGCCCATCCATAATCTTGCGCCGGCCGCGCGCCGGCGCCTGTGCGGCGAACGGATGGCACTGATCAGCCAGGATGCCCTCGCTGCGCTCAATCCGTGCACGACAGTCGGCTTCCAGATCGCCGAGACGCTGATGGTGCATCGCGGCCTTGGGTACGGCGCGGCGATGCGGCGTGCGGTCGAGTTGCTGAAGCTGACCGGCATCCCTTCGCCCGACGAGCGCGTGCATCACTATCCGCATGAGTTCTCGGGCGGCATGCGCCAGCGCGCGCTGATCGCGATGGCGCTGGCGCTCGAGCCCGACATCCTGATCGCCGACGAGCCGACCACCGCGCTGGACGCGACCATCAAGGCGCAGATCCTGCAGTTGCTGATGCGCCTGAAGCGCGAACTCGGCATGGCCGTCCTCATCGTGACGCACGACATGGGCGTGGTCGCGCGCATGGCGGACCGGATGCTGGTGATGTACGCGGGACGGGCGGTCGAGACCGGTCCCGTGGTCGAAGTGTTCGACGCGCCTGCTCATCCCTACACGCGTGCGCTGCTCAAGGCGATTCCGCGGCTCGACCAGCCTGGCTTGGCGCTGCGCGCGATTTCCGGCGCGCCGCCGGCGCCGCAGGCAATGCCGCCGGGCTGCCCCTTCCATCCCCGCTGCCCGATGGCCGTGGCCGCCTGCGCCAGCGAGCTGCCACAGCCGATCCGGTTTGCCGCCGGGCGAACGTCGCAGTGCCGAATCCCACCGGGCGAGGTTCCATATGCAGAACGTGCATGATTTCCCGAAGGTGAAGCCTTCCAACGACGACACGCCGGTGCTGTGCACAAGCGGCCTCGGACGGCGCTTCCGCATCCCGCAGCCGTGGCCGGCAAAGCCGCTCACGCTCGATGCGGTCGACGACGTGACGCTGTCGCTCGCGCCAGGGAGGACGCTTGGCATCGTTGGCGAATCGGGCTGCGGCAAGTCGACGCTGTCGCGCATGCTGGTCGGTATCCTGCCGCCGTCCGAGGGCAGCCTGTACGTGGACGGCATCGACATCACCACTCTGCGAGGCGAGCGCTGGCGCGAGGTCATGCGCGATGTGCAGATGGTGTTCCAGTCGCCCTATACGGCGCTCAACCCGCGGCTGACCATTGGCGAGATCGTGCGCGAGCCGCTCGACATCCACGAGGCGCACCTGCCGAAAAGCGAGCGCACCGCACGCGCGGCCGCGATGCTCGAACGCGTCGGGCTGAACGCCGGCCATGCGTCGCGCTACCCATACTCGCTGTCGGGCGGGCAGCTGCAGCGGGTGGGCATCGCGCGCGCCCTGGTGCGGCCCGCGCGCGTGGTGGTCTGCGACGAGCCGGTGTCGGCGCTTGATGTATCCGTCCAGGCGCAGGTCGTCAACCTGTTGCGTGAACTGCAGGACGAACTCAAGGTGTCGTATGTGTTCGTGTCCCACGACCTGGCGGTGGTCGCAAACGTTTCGCACGACATCGTGGTGATGTACATGGGCCGCATCGTCGAGTCAGGCGTCGCCGCCGACGTCCTGCAGTCGCCGCGTCACCCCTATACGCAGGCGCTGGTCGACAGCGCGAACGTTCCCGATCCTCACGCCGAGCGCGCCCGCAAGCCGCGCGTGCTGACCGGCGATCTGCCGAGCCCGACCGATCCGCCGTCCGGTTGCCGCTTCCGCACGCGCTGCTGGATGGCGAGCGACGAGTGCGCGCGTTCGGTGCCCGCATTGATCCAGCGCTCGGGAGCGCCGCAGCGGGTCGCGTGTCATTTCGCCTGAGCCCTTTTTTGCCTGAACCATTTCGCACGGCCCCTAGCGGGCGCCATGGGGGATCATGAGATGAAGCATTGCCATACCTACGCCGCTGGAGCGTGGTTTGAATCGGGGGGATCGGAGGAAATCGATCTCGTCGACAGCTATACGGAAGCGGTGTATGCGAGGTTGCGCGCCAGCTCGCGTGCTGACGTCGATGTTGCGGTAGCGAGCGCGCGCAGCGCGGGGCGTTCCTGGGCGCAGACGCCGGTCGAAGTACGAGCGAACGCGCTTGTGCGCATCGCCGAAGCGCTGGCCGAACGCGCCGATGAACTCGCGCAAGCCATCACGCGCGAAGTTGGCATGCCCGGCAAGCTGAGCCGGCGCATCCAGGTCGACGTACCCATCCGGGCGTGGCGGCGCCAGGCGGAACTGGCTGAGACGCTGGCACGGCCAGAGCGAATCGGTCATTCGATCGTAGAACGGCTGCCGGCTGGCGTGGTGGCGTGCATCACACCGTGGAACTATCCGCTGCATCAGCTCACGGCCAAGGTGGCTTGCGCGCTCGCCGCGGGCTGCACCGTGGTCGTCAAGCCTTCGGAAGTGGCGCCCGCGAGCGGGCTCATTTTGGCCGATGCGGTAGCGTCGGCGGGGCTGCCGGCAGGGGTTTTCAATCTTGTCAACGGTCGCGGTGAAAATGTGGGCGCGGCGCTCGCCGGGCACCCGGATATCGACATGGTCTCGTTCACCGGCTCTACCTCGGTGGGGCGCAGGATTGCCGCCGATGCGGGGGCACAGCTCAAGCGCGTCGCTTTGGAATTGGGTGGAAAGTCTGCCGCACTGATCCTGCCGGATGCGGACCTGGCAACGGCAGTCAAGGCCACGTTAGCCAATTGCCTGCTCAATTCCGGTCAGACCTGCTCGGCGCTGAGCCGGCTCCTCGTGCCACGTGAACGCTACGCGGAAGTCGTTGCCATGCTGCGCGAACAGGTCAGGACCTACGTCATGGGCGACCCTTCGGATCCTGCGACGCGGCTTGGCCCGCTGGCTTCGATGTCCCAGTTGGCGCGGGTGCGGTCCCTCGTCGACGCTGCACTGGCGGATGGCGCGACGGTCGTCGCAGGTGGGCCCGACGCGCTGCCGGTGCCGTCGCACGGCTATTTCTTCGCGCCGACAGTGCTGGGCAATGTGGATCCGTCGATGCCGGTCGCACAGCAAGAAGTGTTTGGGCCGGTGCTGGTGCTGCTGGCCTACGACAACGTTGACGAGGCCGTGGAGATCGCCAACGGCACGCGTTACGGGCTCGCCGCCAGCGTATGGGGGCCAATGCCCGACGCCGCATGGTCGGTAGCACGCCGGTTGCGCGCGGGACAGATCGACGTGAACGGCGCGCCGTTCAATCCCGACGCACCGTTCGGCGGCTTCGGCGACTCGGGCATCGGGCGGGAAAACGGCCTGCACGGCCTGCATGAGTTTGTCGATACCGTTTCATATCAATTACCTGCCGACCACATCGGGAACCTGGTCGGCGCAAGCTGAGGAAGCCACGACATGGACTACACAGAGTTGAACTACGTCGTACAGGACGCCGTTGCCACGATCGAGCTCAATCGGCCGGACCAGCTCAATGCGCTGACGTTCAGGCTGGAGGCGGAGTTGTACCAGGCGATTGCCGACGCCGATGCCGACCCGGAGGTGCGGACCATCCTTGTCACTGGCGCGGGCCGGGCATTTTGTGCCGGCATGGACATTTCCCAGCTGGAAGGCTTGCCGCCCGAGGATATCCGCTCGCGGCGCCACATGCGGACGTTCGACATGAACCGGCGGGCGGACTACCAGACGCGCTATTCCTACTTTCCCGCCTGCAGCAAGCCCATCATCAGCGCCGTCAACGGTGCGGCCGCTGGCCTGGGGCTTGTGCTCGCGCTTTACAGCGACTTTCGGCTCGCATCGCGTTCGGCGGTATTCACGACGGCATTCGCAAAGCGGGGGCTGGTCGCCGAGCATGGCGTGGCGTGGATCCTGCCGAGGATCGTCGGCGCCGCGCATGCGACCGATCTGCTGATGACGTCGCGCAGGGTGGAAGCGGACGAGGCGTTGCGTATGGGGCTGGTGCACCAGTTGTCGGATGCCACTGATTTCCGCGCCAGCGCACATGCCTTCGCGATGCGGCTCGGTCGCGACGTGTCGCCGCGCTCGCTACGCGTGATGAAGCGGCAGCTCTGGGAGGCCCCTTTCCAGGCCCTGGCCGAAGCGGTGCGCCTGGCCAACGACGAGATGGTGAAAAGCCTCGGAAGCGATGACTTCCGCGAAGGTGTCGCGCATTTTGTTGAACGTCGTGCACCGGTGTTTACCGGCCAATAGGCCAAGCGGGCGGGGCATAGGACCGCCTTTGTTAGAATCGCTGACTTGACATGTGAGAGAGGGGAAGTCGATGACGGCAGACTCGCTTGCCGGGGCGGGCGACGTACCATCGTCACTGAGATTCGAAGAGATGCTGGGGCGCAAGTCCCTGGATCGGTCGTTGTCGAAGCGCGAGCGTACCCGCTATGTATTCATGACGATCGCGGCGCGTTGCCTCCAGGATAATCCCGCGGAGAATCCCACGGTAGAAGTCGTCCTCTCGCAATCCGGGCTGGCGCGCAGCACCTTCTACAACCACTTCAAGGACATCGACGACTGCATCTTCGAAGTGCTCGACCTGTTCTTCGAGTACATCGAGGGCAGCCGCGTCAGCAGCTCGCGCGAACTGTCGACCTTCGATGCCATTGTCGAAGCCAATATGTGGTACGCGCGCGCCTACGCGGCGAACGCGAACCTGTTCGCGGCCATTCATCGCAACAGCGCCTTGCGCAAGGTGCGCGAACAACGTAACGCGCAGTGGGCGATGAAGATCGTGCATGTATCGGGGCGTCGGCGTGGCCGCGAATTCATTGGCGCCGAGCGCATCGAATATGCCGGCACGATCCGCATGCTGATCACGATGACGATCGAAGTCCTGCGCGAGCGTTTCGTGGCCAATGACGTGCTCCTCGCCGAAGCGTTTCCGACGGCCGACGAGGTCGCAATGAAAGTGAGTGAAATCTGGTACGAGGTGATGCAGCGCTATGAGCAGAAGGCGTGAGCGGAACCGGCTCCGGCTGCGGCTCCGGTAACGAGCCGCTGGTCCGCCAGCGCCCGTGAACTGCACGCCAACAGCCGGACACCGGCTGTTGGCGTGCAGTTCAAATCGGCCGGACTTCATGCGCGTTTGATGGCAGCGCCCAGCGTCAGACCGCGGCCGTCACGATGATTTCCACCAGCAATTCGGGACGTGCGAGCTTGGCCTCGCAGGTTGCGCGCGTCGGCACGGCGTCCTCGGGAATCCAGGCTTCCCAGGCGGCGTTCATGCCGGCAAAGTCCTTGTCGATATCCTTGAGCCAGATCTGCGCGGACAGCAGCCTGGTCTTGTCGCTGCCGACGGTGGCGAGGTAGCCCTCGATCTTTTCCAGGACATCGCGCGTCTGGGCGCCGATATCCCCGGAGATGTCGCTGGCCGTGACACCGGCCACGTAGACCACGCCGCTGTGCACGACGAGACGGGAAAGACGTTTGGTGGACTGGAAGCGCTGGATATTGCTCATCCGTATGACCTCGAAGAAGAATGAAGGGTGGAGCGGCCGGCTGGAACCTGCTCCCGTAGTGCGCCGGCCAAGGCACTGCGGGGCTTGCTGAAGCGGCCGATGGCAAAGGCATCGATCGGCAGGGTGGAGCGTTGTTCGGTGATGAGTTCGGCGACGATCTGGCCGACGATGGGGCCGAGTTCGAAGCCGTGCGCGGAGAAGCCAAAGGCATGCACCACGCCTGGAGCGGACTGGCTGGGGCCGATGACCGGAATCTGGTCGGGCATGAAGGCCTCGACGCCGGCCCATGCGCGGTTGATGCCAAGCGGGCCAAGGTGCGGGAACAGCGCCGTCACCGTCCGCGCGCTGGTGCCGAGCCTGAGCATGTCGACTTCGCCATGACGTGCCTGCGCATCGGCAGGGCAGCGCAAGCCGCCGCCGATCAGCACGGTGCCGTTGTCGAACTGCTTGAACGAGAGCGCACGCCCGGTGGCGCCGAGCACAGGCTTCACGAACGGGGCCACGCGGTGCGTGATCATCAGCATCAGTCCGCCGGCCTCGAGCGGCACGGGTTCGCCGAGCTGTGCCGCGAATTCCCCGGCCCAGGCGCCCGCCGTGTTGACAAGGCGTTCGGCGCGGAACACGCCCCGCGGCGTATGCACATGCCAGCGGCCGCCGGCCTGTTCCAGGCGTCCCGCCGGCGTGGCTTCGTGCACCACCACGCCTGCCGCTTGCGCGGCCCGGCGGAACGCCATGACGGCACGATAGGGCAACGCGTGCCCGTCGCGGCACGCCCAGATGGCGCCGGTGACATGCGGCGCGATGGACGGGACCAGCTCCCGCACCGCGTGTCCGTCGACAAGCCTTTCGTGCGTAAAGCCGAGGGCTTCGAGCCGGGTCACGCGCTGGCGCAGCGTGTCGAGCTCGGCATCGGTTTCCGCCACCTTCAGCTGGCCGCTGGGGACGAAGCCGGCGTCGTCGCCGGTGAGTTCGCCAAGGCGATGCCAGAGCTCGCGCGAGGCCAGCGCCAGCGGAATCTCGGCGAGGTGGCGGCCCAGGGTGCGCACGCCGCCGGCATTGACGCCGGACGCGTGCCGGCCGCAATACTCGGCTTCGAGCAGCGTGACGCGCAGCCCCTTGCGCACGAGATGGAGCGCGCTCGAGGTGCCATGCAAGCCGCCGCCGATGACAATCACGTCGGCATCGGCACCGCGATCAGGCTTCACTGGCCAGTTCTCCGAGCGTGACCGGCTTGATCGGCGGCCGGATGCGGTAGTAGCCGACCTCCTGCGGCGGCACGCCACGCGCGTCGGCGATGACCTCGGTCACCGTCAGCCCGCATTGGCGCCCCTGGCAAGGCCCCATGCCGCAGCGCCCGAAAGACTTGGCCTGGTTGGGGCCGCTGCAGCCCAGCGCGACGAAGCCGCGGATATCGCCGGCGGTCACTTCCTCGCAGCGGCATACGACCACATCGTCGGCCGGCACTCGGTTGGCCGGCTTGGGGCGGTACAGCGCGTCGAGGAATGGCCGGATGCCCAGGTGCGAGCGCAGCGCGGCGCGCAGCGGCACGGCCAGGCGGTCCCGTTGTGGGGCGCCGAGCTTGCCCACGTTGTGGGAGGCCGCCAGGCCGGCCAGCTCGCCCTGCAGCGCGGCGGCCACGGCGCCGCCAATGCCGCGGCCATCGCCCGCCACGAAGATGCCGGGCACGTCGAGCGTGCCCCATTCGTCCACCACCGGCTGCCAGCACAGCTGCGTGTCGTCCCAGCGGTGCGCCGCGCGCAGCGCCCAGCTGAACTGGGTGTTGGGCACCACGCCCTGGTGCAGCAGCACCGCATTGGTGGCAAGGCGGTGGGCCTGCCCGCGGCTGGTGAAGTGGAGGGCCCGCACCGCGTCGTCGCCCTCGATCGACAAGGCCGACGCCCCTTTGTAGAACGGCACGCCGCCGCGCTTCAGGGCGCGCATCAGCGCCAGGCCCTTTTTCAGGTAGCGCCAGCCGGCCAGCGCGCCGCCCAGGTGGGCCAGCGCGCGCTTGTAGTCGGCGCCATCGGTGGTATCGACGATGGCGCGGATCGGCACCCCGGCCCGCACATATTGCCAGCCCAGCAGGTACAGCAGCGGGCCGCAGCCGGCCAGCACCACCGGTTCGGCAGGCACCACGTCGGCGCTCTTGAGCAGGATCTGCGCGGCGCCGGCAGTCAGCACACCGGGCAGTGTCCAGCCCGGGATCGGGAAGGGGCGTTCCATGGCGCCAGTGCACAGGATCACCTGCCGGGCCTGCAGGCTGGCCACGCTGCCGTTGCGCAGGTAATGCACCGTGTGCTCGCGCGTGACCTGCCACACCGCTGCGCCGGTGATGTGCTGCGCGCTGCTGGCGGCAAATCGGTCTGCCAGCGCGCGGCCGGCCGCGTAGTCGGGGCCCAGGATACGCAGTCGCTCCGGCGGGGCGCTCTGGATGCTGCGATAGATCTGGCCGCCACAGGCTTCCTGCTCATCGAGCAGGGCCACGCGCGCGCCGGTAGCGGCGGCGGCCACTGCGGCAGCCATGCCGGCCGGGCCGGCGCCGACGATGGCGATGTCCACCTCGAGGTCAGCCATGTTCCACCTCCGGGGCACGGGCAGCGGGCACGGCGGGCGGCAACGGCAGGGTGCGCGCGCCATCCTGGGTGCGCACGCGCATGCCTTCGCTGACGGTCACCAGGCAGCTTTGCCGGCTCGGTTGCCCGTCGATTTCCATCAGGCATTCGAAGCAGACGCCCATCATGCAGTACGGTGCGCGCGGCTCGCCGCTGACCGGCGAATTGCGGAAGCGGGTCACGCCGCTGGCCAGCAGCGCCGCGGCAACGCTGCACCGGGCCGGCACCCGCAGCGGCGCGCCGTTGAATTCGATGGCGACCGTATCGGCGCCGGCGCTGCTGCCGGCATTGCCGCCGGGGGCGGCCATCCGTTTGAACAAGCGATCAGTGGGCATGGTGGAAGGTCTGGTTGGAGTTCAGGAAGCGGTCGCCGGCGAACACGTCGATACCGTGCGGGCGCTCGCCGCCCGCCACCCAGGGTGCGACCCGCAGCGCATGCGAGGCGGCCAGCGTGACGCCGCTATGGCACGTGGTGACAAAGGCGCCCGGACAGGCCTGGCTCTCCTGGTAGATCGGGAAGCCGTCCGGGCTCATCACGCGCAGCGCACCCCAGGCCCGCACCAGCTTGAGGCCGGCCAGCGCGGGGAAACTGCGCACGCCGCGCCGGGCAATCTGGGCGAGCACGTCGGCGGTGGTGCCGTCGTCGAAGCCGACGTCTTCCATCGAGTCGCCCAGCTGGATCGTGCCTTCGTCGGTCTGGCGCACGTAGGTGGTCGGGAAATCGAGGAAGGGCGTGGCGCGTTCGCCGATCAGGACCTGGCCGCGGTTCGGCGCCACCGGCGCATGCAGGCCAACCTGCGCCGCAAGCTCGCGGTTGCCGAGGCCGGCGGCCAGCACGACGCGTGGTGCGGCAAAGCGCGCCTTGCCACCTTCGCCCGCATGGACGGTGAAGCCGCCCGCCTCGGGCGTGATCGATTGCGCGCCATGCCGGCCGACGATGCGGACGCCGCGCGCCTGGCAGGCGGCATGCAGCGCGCGCAGCAGCTTGAGCGGATTGGTGTGCCCGTCCATCGGCGTATAGCTGGCACCGGCCACGGCCGGCCCGACGCCGGGTAGCCGCTGCGCCACCTCGCGGTGGTCGAGCATCTCGAACGGATAGTCGCCGTCCAGAGCGTCCTGGATGCCCTGAAGGCGTTGCCGGCGCTCTTCGATCTCCTGCTCGGAAAAGCACAGGTGGAAGCCGCCGGGCTGCCTGAGGCAGACGTCGATGCCGGTTTCGTCGCGCAGCGCATCGCGCAGCTGCGGCCACAGGCGCGCCGAGCCCAGCGTCCAGCGCGCGTAGGGCGCCATGCCGAAGCCCTTGCCCTGGACCCATACCAGGCCGAAATTGCCGCGCGAGGCGCGCAGGGCATCGTCGCCCTCGTCGAGCACGGTGACACGCGCGCCTTGCCTGGCCGCGCCGTAGGCAATGGCAGTGCCAACCAGGCCGCCGCCAATCACGATGAGATCGGATGTAGTCATGTCAGTCGGGGGTTCAGTTCTTGCCGATCAGCACGCGGTCGAGGCCGACGATACGGTCCAGCAGCACCATCAGCACGAGCGTACCGACGATCAGCACCGTGGATACCGAAGCGACCAGCGGATCGATAGTCTGCGCGATCTGGTTGTACATCGCCACTGGCAGCGTGGTGGTGCCGGGCGTGGCCACGAATACGGTCATGGTCAGCTCGTCGAAGCTCTGGATAAAGGCGAGCATCCAGCCGCCAACCACGCCGGGCAGGATCAGCGGCAGCACCACGCGGCGAAATGCCGTGAAGCGGCTGGCGCCGAGCGAGAGCGCCGCGCGCTCGGCATCGCGGTCCAGGCCCGTGGCCGCAGCCAGCACCAGCCGCAGCGCATAGGGCATGACCACCACCACGTGCGTGAGCGCCAGCCAGAAGAACGAGCCGGTCGCGCCCAGCGTGGTAAAGAAGCGCAGGAAGGCCACGCCCAGCACCACATGCGGGATCATCAGCGGCGACAGGAAGAAGGCCATCAGCGCGCCACGGCCGGGAAAGCGATGGCGGACCAGCGCCAGCGCGGCGGGCACCGCCAGCGCCACCGCGATGGTGGCGCTGGACAGGCCGAGCGTCAGCGACAGCCAGAAGGCGTCGACGATCTCGTGCGCATCGGCAATGGCGCGGAACCAGCGCAGCGAGAAGCCGTCGGTGGGCATGGAGATATAGCCCTTGCCGGTGAAGGACACGGCCACCACCATCAGCAGCGGCGCCACCATGAAGACGATGAACAGGGCGTGGAACAGCAGGGAAAGCGGACCATTCTTGCGCATGGCGTCGGCTCCTTATGCGTCGAAGACTTGGCGGAAGCGGCGCTCCACCAGCCGGTTGCAGCCGACGATGACGATCACGTTGGCCACCAGCAGCAGCACCGCGATCGATGCGCCCAGCGGCCAGTTCAGCGTGTTCAGGAATTCGTCGTAGGCGGCGGTGGCCACCACCTTGAGCCGGCGGCCGCCGAGGATGGCCGGGGTGGCAAAGGCCGATGCCGACAGCGCGAAGACGATGATGCTGCCCGACAGGATGCCGGGCAGGATCTGCGGCAGGACCACGCGGCGGAACACCGTGAACGGCGAGGCACCGAATGCCTGGCCGGCCTGTTCCACCTGCGGGTCGAGTTTCTGCAGCGACGCCCACACCGAAATCACCATGAACGGCATCATCACGTGGGTCAGCGCGACAATGACGCCGGTCTGCGTGAAGACGAGCTTCAGCGGCGCGTCGACAATGCCCAGCCATTGCAGTGCCTCATTGATCAGCCCGTTGTTGCCCATCAGGATGGCCCAGCCCAGCGTGCGCACCACCACCGAGATCAGCAGCGGACCCAGGATGACGATCAGGAACAGCCCGCGCCACGGGCTGCGCATGCGCGACAGGATGATGGTCTCGGGCACGCCGAACACGATGGACAGCACCGTCACCGCCAGCGCCATGCCCGCCGTGCGCAGGAAGATCTCGTGGTAATAGCTGTCGCCGAGGATTTCCAGGTAGTTGGCAGCCGTCATCTCCGGCAGCACGCCGCGCGTGCCGTCGAACGCGTGGAACGACAGCAGCGCCGTGAGTGCCAGCGGGACCAGCAGCATCGCGCAGAACAGCAGCAGGGCGGGGCCGCACAGCAGCCACGGTGCGGCGCCGGCGAACGGCTGGCCGGCCGGGCGTGGCGCCGACACGGGCGCGCCGGCCAGGTTGGGGCTTGCGGTATCAGCCATGCTTCGACTCCGATGCCAGCACGCGTAGGTCCTGGTCTTGCCAGAGCACGCTGACCGCGGCGCCTTCCGCGGGTGGCGCCTCGCCAAGGTTGGGCTGGCTGACGCGCAGCCGGCCCAGCGCGCTGTCGACCTCGAGCATCCAGTGGTTGCCGAGGAACAGGCGTGCCTGCACCGTGCCGGGAATGCCGCCGTCGCCGGCCCGGCCGAGCCGGATCTTCTCGGGGCGGACGTAGACGTGCACGTCGCGCCCGACCTGGCGGCCTTCATGCGGCACGTGCGCGAGCGTTTCGCCCAGGCGCACTTCGCAGCAACGCGGATTGGTCTGTTCGACCACGCCCGGGATACTGTTGGTCTTGCCCAGGAATCCCGATGCGAACGCCGACTGCGGGCGCTCATAGGCCTCGAACGGCGTGGCAAGCTGGACGATGCGCCCGCCATGCATCACCGCGATGCGGTCGCTCATCGTCATCGCCTCGACCTGGTCGTGCGTGACCAGGATGGTGGTGATGCCGAGGTGGCGCTGGATCGCGCGCAGCTCGATGTGCATGTCCTCGCGCAGCTTGGCGTCGAGGTTCGACATCGGCTCGTCGAGCAGCAGCACCTCGGGACGGATCGCCAGCGCGCGGGCAATGGCCACGCGCTGGCGCTGGCCGCCCGATAGCTCTTTCGGAAAGCGCTTGCCGAGGCCGCCCAGGCGCACCAGCTGGAGCGCCTCGTCGATCCTGCGGGCGCGCTCCGCCGCCGCCACGCCGCGCATTTCCAGCCCGAAGCCGATATTGCCGGCCACGGTCATGTGCGGAAACAGCGCGTAGCTCTGGAACACCACGCCCATGCCGCGCTTTTCCGGGCGCAGCGCGGTGATATCGCGCCCGTCGAGCACGATGCGCCCGCGCGTTGGGTCGACAAAGCCGGCAATCATCTGCAGCGTGGTGGTCTTGCCGCAGCCGGACGGGCCCAGCAGCGACAGGAATTCGCCGCGCCGGACTTCGAGGCTCAGGTCTTCGACGGCATGAAAGCTGCCAAAGGATTTCGCGAGGCCGCTCAGTGTAAGGAAGCTCATGGTTATGCAGGGGCGGTCATGTTGACGGTGTCGAGGGGCGGGAGGATGGCCGGACTAGCGTTCCACCGTCCGGTTCCAGCGGTTGGTCCACTCGGCGCGCTTTTCGTTGACCAGGGTCCAGTTGGTGGGCAGCAGCTTGTCGACCTGCGCCTGGCCATACGGCACCTTGGCGGCCACCTTCGGCTCGAGTTTGGCCTTGCCATTGACCGGCCCCCAGCCCTGGCTGTCCGCCAGGATGGCCTGGACTTCCGGCGTGAGCAGGTATTGCACGAAGGCCTGGGAGGCTTCGGGCACATCGCTCTGCACCACCGGGCACGCGGCGGTCAGCAGCGCCGGGGCGCCTTCCTTCGGATAGACGAATTCCACCGGAAAGCCGGTGTCCTTCAGGCTTTGCGCGCGCCCGCTGCCCCACACGGCCAGCGTGACATCGCCGTTCTGGAACAGCTCGGTCATCTTGCCCGGCGACGGCTCCCACGCCAGCACATTGGGGCCGACCTCCCTGGCCAGCGCGCTGAAACCGGGGTCGATGTTCTGGTCGCTGCCCTTGCGCAGCTTGGCGAACACCATCAGCGTCTGCAGCCCATAGGTGTTGCTGATCGGCGGGATGGCGACCTTCTGGCGGAATTTCTTGTCGGTCAGAGCTTCCCAGGAATCGGGCTTCGGCAGGCCCGTCTTCCTGAACGCTTCGGTGTTGTAGACCAGGCCGGTTGCCACCACGCCGATGCCGGTGGCCTTGTTGCCGCCGATTTTCGCGATCGGGTAGAGGTCCTTGTAGATCGGCGCGTCCTTGATGGTGTCGCAGAAGCCGAACTGCACGGCCTGGTACATCGGGCCGTCATCCAGCAGCACCACGTCGAGTTCCTGCTTGGCTTTCTGTGCCTGCAGCTTGGCCAGTGTGTCGGTGGAGTTGCCGGCCACGTAGACCACCTTGACCTTATGCCTGGCCTCGAAGGCGGGAATGATCTTTTCCTTGAACGCCTTTTCGGTGGAGCCGCCGTACGAACCGACGTAGAGGGTCGGCTGCTGGGCCATCGCCGCTGACGCACTGCATAACGCGACCACTGCCGCGGCCAGAACTTGCTGCTTCATGCTTTCCTCCGTGGTATGCACCAATAAAATGCAAGTCGATCACCACATCCATGCATTAGGGTTATCCCTGCACCATAACGACTATGCTCAGGAACTATGCGGCGTTGGGATAGATTAGGAGGATGGAGCGGCCGTGAAAAATTCTTTTTTTTGGCACATCCATAATGGCATGTTATAGACTTGCCGCATGAAAATCCGCCAGCTCGAAGCCTTCCGGGCCGTGATGCTCTGCCAGACCGTCACGCGCGCCGCCGAGATGCTGCACATCTCGCAGCCAGCCACCACGCGCCTGATCGCGGATCTGGAAGAGGCGGTAGGGTTTGCCCTGTTCGAGCGGTTGCGCGGCCGGCTCCATCCCACCGCCGAGGCGCAGGCGCTGTTCGAGGAGGTGCAGCGCTCGCTGGTGGGGATCGACCGGATTGCGCAGACGGCCCTGGAGATCCGCGACATGCAGCGCGGGTCGCTGCAGATTGCCGCCGCACCGGCGCTGGCGCTGTCCTTTCTGCCGCGGGCGATCGCCGCGTTCATGCAGGATCACCCCCAGACCCACATCACCATGCTGCCGCATTCGTCACGCACGGTGGTCAATATGGTGTCGGAGCAGCGCTGCGACGTGGGCTTTGCGATCCTGTCGATGAACCACCCCAGCACGCACGGCGAGCGCCTGCTTTCGACCCGGATGGTCTGCGCCATCCCGGCGGGACACCGGCTTGCCGGCAAGGAGGTGATCCGGCCCGAGGATCTCGCGGGGGAGCGCTTTGTCTCCCATCCGCGCGTGCTGGACTCCCGGCTGCAGATCGATGCGCTGTTCGCTTCCTACGGCATCGAGTGCAAGGTGCAGGTGGAGACGCAGGTGTCCTGGAGCATTTGCGCGTTCGTGGAGGAGGGGCTGGGCGTGGCCCTGATCGACCCGATCACCGCGCTCGAATACAAGGGCACTGGCGTCTGCTTCCGGATGTTCGAACCGTTGCTGACCACTGACTTTTCCGTGCTGTTTTCGGCCCAGCGTTCGCCGTCGATATTGCTCAAGGCGTTCGTCACCCACACGCGCGCCTTCGCGTTGGCCAGGCTGGATCCCCGCTTTGTGGTGGCTTAGCGGTGGGCTAATGGTGGATTGGCGCTGCTGATGCCGGGCTGGCCTGGGTCAGGCCTGAGCGGCGGTGATGACGATTTCAATGCGCCAGGCGGGATTTGCCAGCTGTGCCTGGACCGTGGCCCGGCTGGGACATTGGCCCTTGGCGACCCACTCGTCCCAAACGCTGTTCATGCCTGCAATGTCCGCGATGTCGGTAAGGAAAATCTGGCAGGACAGGATTCGCTCCTTGCTCGAACCGGCTTCGGCAAGCAGATTGTCGATCGTAGCCAGGACCTCTGCGGTTTGCGCTTCAATCCCTTGATCCAGGGTCTTCCGGGGTACCTGGCCGGCGAGGTACACCGTGCCGTTATGAATGGAGACGTCGGACAGGCGAACGCCGGTGTTGATGCGCGAGATGGTGTTGCTCATTTTCTGTGTTGGGGTTTGGGAGGGTTTAAACAAAAATTTTGCCGTTGCGCTGTTTGACAATGTCCATGACAGATTCACGGCTGCGCTTGATGCCAGCGAGGGTCCGGCTGGCCGCAAGGTCGCCGTCGCCGGAAACCAGGACGTCAATCATGCCTTCGTGCCCGTGTCGCCACGAAGCCGAGCGGTCGCTTGCACTGATACTCAGATAAAGCACCCGCAGACTTTGGTCATGAAGTTGTTCCAGGATCAAGGCGAGGCGACTATTGCCGCAGGCCCTGGCAATGCCTACGTGGAACGCGGCATTGGCCAGCAGGAACGCCCGCTTGGCGTCCGTGTCGTCAAGGTCGTATTCCTTCGTGCAGGCCGCGTTAAGCTGCTCCAGCGTGGCTTTCGATATCTGGCCGGCAGCCAGGCGCGCCGTTTCAGGTTCGATGAGCTCACGCGCATCGAAGATCTCAATCACGTCACGCAACAGCAGGGGTGACACGACGTGCCCCTTGCGTGGAGAACTTACCAGCCAGCCGGCCTCCGTCAGGCGTGTGAGGGCGCTGCGGATCGGGGCTTTCGTCACGCCGTACGCTTCCGCCAGGGCCTTTTCCGTGACCTCGACTCCCGGCAGCAAGTCGCAAGTGATGACGCGTCGCTTGATGTCGTCAAAAATCTGGCGCTGCAGCGGACGGTTATCTCCGGTCTCAGCCAGCAAAGCAGGGTCGATGGCATTCATTGCTGCTCCTTACGCAAAGCGCGAGATGGAAAACTCGCGCCACGTTTCACTGATGACGCTGTTTGCCGCCGCGAGTGCAACCGCGCGCCCCGTGAACGACGCGGCAGTCAATCCGATGTGGCCATGGCCAAAGGCACAGATAATACGTTCGTTGCCTGGCAGCGGGCCAAGGACGGGGAGCGAATCAGGGGTGCAAGGCCGGTGGCCCATCCATTCCTTCCGATCCTCGGTCCTGGCATCCGGGTAAACCTCCCGCAGCGTTGCCAGGAGCTGATCAAAGCGGCTCCGGGTCGGCGCGGCATGCAATCCGCCAATCTCGGCCGTTCCGGCAACACGCAAGCCGTCATTGATCGGTGTCACGAGCGTCTTCCGCTCTGCCCACATGACGTTGCGCGAGACACCTACGCCGGTGTCACTCACTTGCAGGTGATATCCGCGGTGACTTTCCAGGGGAACCCGCCAGCCGAGCGGCTGGACCAGAGACTTGGAATGGATGCCGGCCGCAATCACAACCTGTCCGGCGAGACGTTCGCCGCCGCTGGTGCGTACGCGAACGCCATGGCTGCCTGGCCGGAGGTCAATCACATCTTGCTGGACAAGCCGGGCGCCCCCCTTGTTGACGCATGCCCTGACGATGCGCTCCACGAACTGCTGTGGATTGGAGCAGTGGCCGTGGCCTGGGAAGTAGATAGCATGCCTGAAGATGTCCGACAGGGCTGGCTCATACTCCCTCAGTTCCCGAGCGCTCAGGACGCGCTGTTCGATCCCGAGCTCGGTCCGGGTGCGCAGCGCACGCTGCTCATCCTGAAAGCCCTCGTCGGTGCTGTAAAGATAGAGCTGACCCACGTGGTGGACCAGGTCTTCCGCGCCGGCGAACGCGATGATCGGCGCATAGTCGTCGAGGGAGTTTCGCATCATCTTGCGCACGCCTTCGGCTGCAACGCGTGACCTGGCGGGGGTTGCCTCGTGCAGGAACTTCAACAGCCAGGGCAGCGCAGCCGGCAGGTGCTTCCACAATACCGTCACCGGACTCGCGGGATTCACCAGCCACTCCGGAATGTGCCGGTAGATGCCCGGCATGGCGAGCGGGAAGCTGATGCCCGGGCTCAGTCCGCCGGCATTGCCGAACGAGCAGCCATATCCAGGCGCCTGCCGGTCAATGATGGTCACGCGCCGACCTTGCTGAACCAGGTTGTAGGCAGCGGTTGCGCCGATGATGCCCGCGCCGATGACGACCACATCGTCTTGTACAGGATCGCTCGTCATGCTGCGCTCGCGAGTTTGGCCGACTTGCGGCGAAGGAGGTAGGAGATCGCCATCACCATCAGGATGGCGGCAAAGAGCAGGACGGATACCGCCGCCAGGGTCGGGCTGACCTTCAGGAGGGCGTCGTCCCACATCTGCTTCGGCAGCGTCGTAAACATCCCGCCACTGACAAACAGCGCCAGGGTCAGGTCGTCAAACGAGGTGACGAATGCAAAGATGAATGCGGACAGGATTCCCGGCGCAATAATGGGAAGGGTAATCAGCCGGAGCCTTGTTAGCGTATTGGCACCGGAGATACTGGCCGCCGCATCCAGCCGGCGGTCATAGGAACGCAGTGCCGCCGATACCGTGATGACCACATACGGAACCGCCAGTGCCGTGTGCCCGATAACCAGGGCAAGCGACGAGCCCAGCCAGCCGATACGGGAAAGCACGTAGAAAAGGCCCAGGGCAACGATGATGCGAGGCAGGATCATCGGCGCCAGGATTGCACCGAGAACCAGCGAGCGCAGCGGAAGCTTCTGTTGGGCAAAGGCGAACGCCGCCGGAATGCCGATGACGCTTGCCAGAATCGCCGTGCCCACGGCGACTCCCAGGGAGCGCTGGATTGCCGAGGTCCAGAGCGGCGACGCGAAGATCTCCTCGTACCAGTGAAGCGTGAATCCTTGGGGCGGCCAGTCGATGAAGGCGCTCGTGGTGAAGGACTCTGGAATCAACAGCAGCACCGGAAGGCTCAGGGCAACGATGATGCCGACCGCGATTGGCCTGGAGATGCCCTGCGCCCCATCGGCCTTCGGGCGACGCGAGACGGCGGGTCCGATGAACCGGTCTACAGCCTTGCCCGCAACCCAGCATGCGCTGAAGGCGGCATTGCGAATGAACCCCGTGCCAGAGCGGTTGCCGGCCTTGGTATTCGATGTGTCGCCCGTCATTGTCGACAGGCCTACCAGTTTGTCATAGAGCCAGTAGATGATGAGCGTTGCCAGCAATGTAACGACGGCTAGTGCAGCTGCCAGGCCCCAATCGAGCATTTCCTGCACTTGCTGGATGATGAGCTGGGCCATCATGGTTTGTTTGGGGGAGCCAAGCAGCGCCGGTGTAATAAAGAAACCCAGTGCGGAAATGAAGGTCGAGAGCCATGCGGCAGTCACCCCGGGGGCGCTCAACGGCAAGTAGACCGTGAAGAATGTCACCCCTGGCTGCGCGCCGAGCGTGTGCGCGGCTGAAAGGAGCCGTCTGTCGATGGATTCGAACACCGGCAGCATGGTCAGGATGGCGAGAGGCAGCAATACGTGAACCAGGCCAACGACGACGCTGAAGTTTGTATACAGAAGCTCCATCGGTTCGCTGATCACCCCCATGTTTACGAGGGAGCTGTTCACCACGCCGGTCCGGCCAAGAATCACGATCCAGGCAATGGTGCGAACCAGAAAGCTCGTCCAGAACGGGAGCAGTACGCCAAGCCAAAGCCATTGACGCCAGCCGGGTGTCGCCCGCGTGATGGCCGCGGCCACGGGGAAGCCGGCGATAACGGCAATGGTTGCCGCGGCGGCCGACAGATAGAGACTCTGGATGAGCACCTGGGTGTAGACAGGCGTGCGCACCAGCCGCGTGAACGAGGTGGACGAGAAGCCGTCATTGCCAAACAATGACGCGCTCAGCAAAAGCACAACGGGAACGAAGACCGTAGCCAGCAGGAAGATCAGTGTGGGGGCGACCAGGGCCGGGCCGGTCCAGCGCCCACGGAAGGTGGCCGCGCTAGACATGCTTCTCTCCGAAGATGATGGCGGTTGGCGCGTCGAATGCAATCTGGCTCCTGCCCCCCGTTATCGGCTTTGTGGCTTGGGTCAGGCCAACCGAAACCATCGTCGAACCGTCGTCCAGCTTCATGCGCGTGCGGGAAAGCGAACCCATCACCGTGCATTCCTCAATGGCACACGGGATCTGGTTGACATTGGCATCGGCCTTGTCAGCGCCGACCCGGATGGATTCGGGTCGGACCAGTAGAACTGCCGAGGCGCCAACCTTTGCAGAGTCCGCGACGCGCCCGCGAAGCGTCATACCGCAGGGGAGGCTCAGCGTCCCCGTGCCAGAGGCCGCGTCGATGCCAGAGAGCTTGCCGCGGACGCAATTCGAATCCCCCAGGAATTGGCCGGCAAACAATGTGCGCGGGGAGAAATAGAGGTCTTCCGGCGAGCCGATTTGCTCGATCGCCGCATTGTTCATCAGGCAGATGCGATCCGACATCGTCATCGCCTCTTCCTGGTCATGGGTGACGTAAAGAACGGTGATACCCAGCGCCTTCTGCAGTTGACGAATCTCGGTCTGCATATGGGAGCGCAGGGCTTTGTCGAGCGCGGCCAGCGGTTCATCCATCAGCACGATCGACGGCTTGTGGACAATCGCCCGCGCCAGCGCAACTCGTTGCTGCTGGCCACCGGAGAGCTGGGTCGGAAAGCGGCCATGGATGCCGGGAAGCTTGATCAGGTCGAGGATGGCGTCGACTTCCTGCCGGATCTGCTCCGCACTCATGCCGCGCATGCGCAGGGGAAAGCCGATGTTCTCCGCCACGGTCATATGCGGGAACAGCGCGTAACTCTGGAACATCATGCCGATGTCACGGCGATGAGGCGGCGAGAAGGTAGCGTCCTTCTTCTCGATCCAGATTTCGCCGCTCGTTGGCTGGGTCAGCCCCGCAATCATCATCAGCAGCGTCGTTTTTCCCGAACCCGACGGGCCAAGCAGCGTGACGAATTCGCCTTGCTGCACAACCAGGTCAGTGGCGGTCAGGGCGAACGTCTCGCCATAGCGCTTGGACAGGCCGGCGATCCGGAGCTTTTCACTGCTCTGGCCGCCTTGGATGACCGGCTCGCTCATCCGTGCCACGCGCGCTATGCCGCCGACTGCGGAACGATGCTCAAGCATATTTCTATTCATGACTTCCATTTCCTTCCACCGTCTTCTGCTCAGGCCAGCAACCAGGTATTGAACGATTCCGTCAGCTTGTCCTTGCTCTTGCCCCAGTATTTCGCGTCGATCTGGATGGCCCTGGAAATGTTGTCGGGATGGGTGGGCAGCGCTTTCGCCCGGACCGGATCGATAAACTTGTACGCGTCCGGATTGGAGGGACCGTAAGTCAGAATCTTCGTGTACGTTGCCTGGCGCTTTGCATCGCACGTGAACTTGATGAACTCGCGGCAGATGTCGGCCTTTGGCGTGCCTTTCAGAATGCAGAATCCTTCCGTGCTCCAGAGACCCTGATTCCAGATGATCTTCACCGGCGCCCCTTCATCGATGGCCGCCTGTGCCCGGGCATTCCAGGTGGGGCAAATGTCCACCTCACCGCTCTTCAGGATCTGGGAAGTCTGGGCGCCACTGGTCCACCAGACGTTGACGTTCTTCTTGATCCGGTCAAGGCTGGCGAATGCAGCCTTCGCATCAATCGGATACAGGGAAGCGGCCGCCCCGCCACCGCCGAGGAAAGCTTCTTCGAGCGTGTCTTGCGGCGCGCGACGCAACGCGCGGCGGCCAGGGAAATTCTTGATGTCCCAGAAGTCAGCCCAGGAATTCGGCAGCGGCCGGTCCTTGAACTTATCGGTGCGGACCGCAAGCACCGTCTGCAGAACCAGCGTGGCGATCATGTACGGGCTGTTGTACCTGGCCGGAATCTCCGGGGCATTGACGCGAACCTCTTCCAGGAACACGCCCGTGGAAGGATCCGTCAGGACTTCCTGAGACTGGCGATTCAGCAACGCCATGTCCCAGGCAAAGTTCTTTGCCTCAACCATTCCCTTGATCATCGCGGTGGGGTCCGATTGCGCAACCACCGGAACCACTTCGATGCCAGTCGCTGCCTTGAACGGGCGATAGAACGCCTCCGCAAAGGCTTCCGAGTAGGGGCCGCCCGGATCACGGACTACGATCCGCTTGTCGGCAGCAAGCGCACCTTTGTTGATGAAAGGGAATGCCAGGCTGGCGGTGCCAGCCATGGCAAGTTGCCGCAGTACACGACGGCGCGGCGTACTGACTTCAGGGTTTTGGGTAGGGGTGACCATGAACGACTCCGTAGGCTCTGCTGTTATTCATGACAACGGTTACTGACATGTCACAGGCATCGTAGACATGTCAGAAATCGAAGTCAAAGATCTTCTTATGAGCGTTTACCCGTGAGCAGTGCTATTCCTGTGATTCGCGCTTTGCACAAATGCCTGCGCACGCACTTGTCGGTGCACGAGGTCATGGATTGACGATGGGAACAGCTGTAGCGCTCTGCAAACAGGGCCAGGGCGACTATGGCGATGAGGAGGAAAGGGAGGGGCGAAAAAGCGTGCCGCCGAAGCGTTCGGATCGACGGTATTCAGGACAGCCTGCGATGCAGGCTGTCCTGTCCATGAGAAGGAAGAAAGTCAGAAGAAAAAGGAGTCCGTCGCCGACGCGGTGGGCAGGATTTCCGCGGTGCCTTTTGCGGAACGCTGATAAGCCATCAGCGCGTCGTGTGCCAGTCGCGCCATCTCGCGCGTCGCCGGAGACAGCAATTGACCTCTGCGCTTGACCAGCGCGAGCGTATCGTAAAGGGGTTCTTTGAAAGAGACGTGGAACAGCGATGGCGGAAAGCGATCGCTTGCGATGGCGGCACGGCAGGCAATCGTGTCTCCGATCCCCTCGCTGACAAGCGCCAGGGCGGACGTCAGGTATTCCACCTCGATCATCGGCGAGATGCGAATGCCAGCGACCCTTGCACGGTCGATGATCTGGCGCCTGGCGGGGTCGGTGTCGGCATAGTGCGCGTCATAGAAGACGAGCCGGGCTTCGCTCAGATCCTGGATCGAAACGGGTTTTGCGCAGTGTTCCGTATCTGCACTCACGAAGCAGACTTCGTCGCGAACGAGGGGCACGACATCCAGATCGGTATCGTCGACCGGGAGCGTGACAAGACCTGCCTCCAGGTAACCTGAGGCCACATCAGTGGCCGTCTCCGCGCTGTTCTGGCCGATCAGCCGGATGCGTACATTTGGATAAAGGGCGTGGAACTGCTTTGCCAGGTTGGTACTGAGATAGAAGTCCGCATTGCGCAACAACCCGAAGGTCGCGGTTCCCCCGCCGAGCGACATCATAGCTTTGACGGCTCGTTCACCTTGCTCGGCTGACACCGTGGATTGCTCCGCAAATGGCAGAAGCTGCTCCCCCGCCACGGTAAGCACGAGTTGCTTGTTTGCGCGATAGAAGAGTTTCGTACTGAGCTCAGCCTCCAGACGCCCCACCAGGTCGGAAACGCCAGGCTGGCTGATGCCCATTTCAGCGGCCGCGGCACTGAACGTGCCAAGGCGAGCGGCCCGGATAAATGCCTCAAGCTGCACAAGTGTCACAAGTAAACCTTATGGAAGGTACAAGGATTTGCGCATTGTCTCACGCGCGGCGCGGCGCCGTTGCGTGAGAGCCAGCTTGAGAAGCCGGGACCGCCGAAAGGAAGCAAGCATTGCCCTGCCAATGGCGGGCAATGCTCGGAGCTTGTCAGTGAAGGGTCGAACTTCTGCCGATTGAGATCGCGCTTCTCACGCGCCGGTTTTCACCGCCCAGTCAGGCCTGGTGCCTTTGGCACGGGCAACACGCACGTCCCCCGATCGCGCATGCCCTTCGAAATTCTCGGCACGTGATGCGCGCGCGCACAGCTCCCCCATTGCGGCGCTTGCTTCCAGCGAAGCGATTTCCTGGTACGTCACTGTCTTCAGGAACTTCCCCACCCAAAGCCCGCCGGTGTAACGGCTGGCGAGGCGGGTCGGCAGAACGTGATTGGTACCGATGACCTTGTCGCCGAAGGACACGCAGGTATTCTCCCCCATGAACAGAGCGCCATAGGTTGTCAGCTTTTCGAGCGCGTACCGGGGGGTCCTGGTCAGCACCTGGACGTGCTCGCTGCCGTAGCGATCGGATACGGCAAAGGCCTCTTCGATGGTGTCCGTAATGATGATCTCACCGAAATCGCGCCATGCGGCCTGGGCCACCTCTCGCGTCACCAGGTTTGACATCTGGGCATCCATTTCCTTGAGTACGACCTCGCCCAAAGCCCGCGACGTCGTGACCAGCACTGCCGGTGAATCGGGACCGTGCTCGGCCTGGCTGATCAGATCCGTGGCGACGATGAACGGATCCGCGGATTCGTCCGCGATGATGAGCACCTCGGTGGGGCCCGCGAACAAATCGATTCCGACTTCACCGAAAAGCTGGCGTTTCGCTTCCGCCACGTAGGCGTTGCCCGGGCCTGCGAGCATGTCGACGCGCTGCATCGTTTCCGTACCAATGGCCATGGCGCCAACGGCTTGCACCCCGCCCAACAGATAGATTTCATCGGCACCGGCGTAATGTGCGGCGGCCACGGAGGCATAAGGAATTTCACCGAGATTCGGCGGCGTGCAGGCGATGACGCGCTTGACCCCCGCAACTTTGGCCGTCGTGATAATCATGTGTGCCGACGCCAGCAGCGGATAGCGCCCGCCGGGGATATACGCCCCGACCGAGTTGATTGGGATGTTTTTCTGTCCGAGCACGATGCCAGGCTGGACCTCGGATTCGAAATCCGTGATGGACGCGCGCTGGAGTTGGGCGAAGCGCTGCACGTTGGCCTGGGCCTGGCGAATATCGGCCAGGGTTTGCGCTGGCAGTTGGGCGATGGCAGCTTCAATCTGCTCGGGCGTCAGACGGAACGACGCCGGGTCCCACTTATCGAATTTCACGGACAGATCGCGCACTGCCGCGTCGCCGCGGCTCCGAATGCCGCGCAGCGCGTCTTCCACGACTTGCCGTACCTGCGGCGACGAGGTCTCGGCGGCACCATATTGGATGGCAGGGGATTTGAGGTGGTATTCCATGTTGACGATCTCCTTGTTGCCCGGCTTTCGCGACATGCGTCGAGCAGTGCGTCGGAGCATAGAATTCACCGCAGCATTAGACAATCACTGATGATATTATGCTTTTCATAATCTAATCTTATGGGTGAAAAGGTGGACACTGATTCGCTTCAAGAGCTGATTGCATTGGCTGAGGAGCTGGCTAACGCCGCGCGGTCAAAGGCAAGACACTACTTTCGATCTGGCGTGGCAGTCTCGACCAAATCGGACGCCAGCCCCGTCACCCAGGCCGACAGGGAGATTGAGTCGGAATTGCGATCCATGATCGCAAGCCGCTACCCAGGGCACGGCGTATTCGGCGAGGAGCATGGCGGCTCGATTGAAGCGGGGCTGAGCTGGGTAATCGATCCCATTGACGGCACCAAGAGCTTCGTCTGCGGTGTGCCGCTGTTCGGTTCCCTGATTGCCCTTCTCAATCACGGCAAGCCGGTTCTGGGCGTCCTGGAAATGCCTGCGCTCGGCGAGCGCTGGATCGGACATTCCGGGCGAACCACGCTGAACGGAACTGAAGCGCGCGTGAGTTCATGCACGTCGATAGGAGAGGCTCGACTCTTTGCCACATCGCCGGACATGTTTTCCGGCCCGGATGCGGAAGCGTTCGCTGCGCTCAGTCGCAAGGTCGGCATGCGCAGATTTGGTACGGATTGCTATGCGTACGGGCTGCTCGCATCGGGGCATTGCGACCTGGTGGTTGAAGCCAGTCTAAAGACTTACGACGTGATGGCGCTTGTGCCCGTGATAGAAAACGCGGGCGGCGTTGTGACCGACTGGGACGGGCATCCAATCGACATGGATTTTTCGGGCCGTATTGTGGCGGCGTCGACCCCTGCACTGCATGAGCAGGCGCTGGCGCTGCTGAAGCACGCTGATTGACCATCCGACGCCAGGTGTACAGGTGTGAAGCCCAGTGTCATGGAGTGGAACGAACGCGCCTGAACGCGGCAATTCCTGCGACAATGTCGACATTCGACATTTGATCATCGGGGCTATGCAAACCAAATTCGAGCCGCAACTGCTGCAGACCTTGCCGCTGCAGATCGCGGAGCAATTGGTGCAATCGATCATGACTGGCAGTTTCTCGCCAGGCACGCGGCTGCGTGAAGTCGAGCTGGCCGAGGCATTCGGCGTCAGCCGGGCAACGATTCGCGAGGCGCTGCGCCTGCTGGAGCAGCGGGGACTGGTGAAGATCCAGCCGCAACGGGGCGCGCACGTCACTCAGTTGTCGGCACAGGAACTGAACGATCTGTATGAAGTGCGCGCCTCGCTGCTGGCCACGGGCTCGGCGCTTGCCGCCGGGCGCTGCACGCCCGAGCACATTCCTGTGCTGCACAGGTCGCTTGACCAAATGGCAGCGGTCATCGATGACCTGTCCCGCTATGCCACGCTGAGTGGTGAGCTGGTGGCCTACATCATGGACATGTCCGGTAATGTGGTGCTGGCGGCATATGTCGCCGACTTCGCCCAGCGCATCGGCCGCTATATCCGCATGGGACTGACGACGCCCGAGCGGCGCGCCGCGTCGATGGCGATGTGGCGGCAGATTGTCGACGCCATCATTGCCGGAGACGGCGAGGCCGCCGGTGCGGCACACCGCAAGCTGGCGCTGGAAAACCGCGACGCGGCGATGGCAGAGTTCGCCAGGCTCGAATCCAGTCCTTCGCCGGCGGCGTTTCCAGTCACAGTGACAGCGTCCTGATCTTCCTTGCGCACGCGATGCGCGTTTGCTAAAGTTCAAATGTCGACATTTGAAATGACAACACCGGAGACAACGTCCATGATGCTTCAGCGAACCCGAGCTGTTGCGGTCGCGCTGCTCTGCGCGCTCGGCGCAACCATCGCGGCGGCGCAGCCTGACACCAAGCTGCTGCCCGCCAAGCCTGTCCGGATCATCGTGCCTTTTTCTGCCGGCGCACTGACCGACATCATTGCCCGCATCTATGCCGAAAAGCTGACGCCCAGGCTCGGCCAGCCTGTCCTGGTGGAGAACCGCCCCGGGGCGGGCGGTGTGGTGGCGTCCCAAATGGTGTTGAAGGCGCCTGCGGACGGGTCTTCGATCCTGTTCGTCTCATCGGCGCATGCGGTCAATCCGGCGCTGCAGAACAACCTGCCATACGACACGCTGCACGATTTCTCAGGCCTTGCCTTGCTCGCCTCGTCACCCTCGGTGATCGTCGTCAATGCCAACCACCCGGCCAAGACCTTGCCGCAGTTCATTGCCATGGCCAAGCGCAAGCCGGAGAGCATGAGCTACGGCTCCGCCGGGGTCGGTGCGGCCACGCATCTGGCTGGGGAATATTTCAACCAGGAAGCCGGCATCAAGATGCTGCATGTCCCCTACAAGGGCGTGCAGGAAGCCGTCGCGGAAGTGGTCGGCGGCCGGCTCGACGCCGCCTTCCCGCCGGTCGCGCTCGCGCTGCCGTTCACGCGTTCGGGCCAGCTGCGCGCGCTTGCCGTGACCAGCTCCGAGCGCTCGCCGATGCTGCCGGACGTGCCGACGGTGCAGGAGCTCGGCATTGCCAGGTTCGACTACAGCATCTGGTACGCGCTGGTCATGTCGTCGAAAGCGCCGAAGCCGGTGATGGAAATGCTTGCCGGCGAAATGCGGGCGGTGTCCGACCTTCCCGACGTCCGTGAAAAGCTCCTCTCGCAGGGCCTGGTCACGCAGCAGCTCACGCTTGCCGATTTCGACCGCTTCATCAAGGCGGATATCAAGAAAATGGACCGCATCGTCAAATCGAGCGGCGCCAAGGTTGAATAAACAAGGAGACCCTTTACATGAGCGCAATCACTGGCGGCCAGGCCGTTGTCGAATCCCTCCGGATCGAAGGCACCTCGCATGTATTCGGCTTGATCGGCTCCGCCGGCATGGAGATCTTCGACGCGCTATACGATGCCGATTCGATTCGCTTCATCGGAGTGCGCGATGAAAGGACCGGCGTGCATATGGCGGACGGCTTTGCCCGCGCGTCCGGACAGGCCGGCGTATTCCTCGCTGGCCAGAATGGCCCCGGTGCCACCAATCTGGTGACTGGCCTGGCGCAGGCGTACGCCGCTTATTCACCCGTGGTGGCGCTTGCCGGTTCGCTGTCTTCCGCCCACATCTACCGCGATGCTTTTCAGGAGGTGGACCAGCAGGCGCTGTTCCGCCCGGTGACCAAGAAGACCTGGACCCTGACGCAGTCCTCGCGCATTGCCGAGATGATGCGCGAGGCCTTCCGCACGGCCCTGAGCCCGCGCCGGGGTCCGGTGCTGCTGAACCTGCCGCGCGACCTGTTGGCCGAAACCATCGAGTCTGGCGCCACTGCCTATGCGCCGGATGGCCGCCAGTTTGACGGCGCCTTCGGTGCGCCGAGGGGCGTGACGGAGCGTGCCGCACAATGGCTGCGCGGGGCCAAAAAGCCGTTGATCGTTGCCGGTGGCGGCGTCAAGAATGGCCGCCACGCCGCGAGCGTGCTCAAGCTGGCCGAATTGCTGAATGCTCCCGTAGCGATGTCGCCGGGTCATGGCGATGCCATCCCGTGTTCGCATCCGCTCTATGCAGGCCAGATGGGCCCGCGCGGCAACGTGGTCGCGTCCGATCTCGCGCGCCAGGCTGATGTCATCCTGGCGCTCGGCACGCGCCTGGGATTCAACACGACGTTCTATTCAGCGGAGAATATCAACGCGGCGGCCGCCATTATCCAGGTCGAGGTCGAGCCGACCGCGATTGGCCGCTTCTTCCCCGTGGAGGAGGGAATCCTCGGCGATGCCGGCACGGCAGCCGACGACATTGCAAACGCCCTGCGAGGTCACCAGCCGGGCGCCGACGTTGCGGCCTGGACGACCGGGTTTGCCGAGCGCCGCCGCGCGTTGCTGGAAACACGCGACATCGAAGCCGGCACCGCGCAGGATCCGCTGCAGCCCGGCTTTCTGTTCAAGACCTTGCGCGATGTGCTGCCACAGGACGCCATGTTCACGATGGACGCGGGCACCCTGTGCCTGCAGGCTACCGACCAGCTCAACTATTTCCAGCCACCCGCGCTGTTCACGCCGCTCGACTTCGGACTGGTGGGATTCTCATATGCATGCGGCCTCGGCGTGAAGCTCGCTCACCCGGGCCGCACGGTGGTCAGCCTGATGGGCGACGGCGGCTTTGGCATGACCAGCAGCGAGATCGGCACGGCCGTGGCGAACGGCATCAACACGGTCTGCATCGTCATGAACAACGGCTGCTGGGGCGCGGAAAAGGCTTATCAGCGCGACTTCTTCGGCAAACGTTACCTTGGCGCGGACGTGCCCAACCCGCCGTATGACAAACTGGCCGAGCTTTGGGGGGCGAAAGGATTCCGCGTCGACCGCGCCGCGGACCTGGCGCGAACCGTCGCGGATGCCGTCGCCTGCGGCCAGCCCGCCATCGTCGACGTGCAGGTCGATCCGAACGCGCTCTACAGCTTCCGGCGCGATTCCTTCAAGCATCGTGCTACGGGTGCGAAATGAGCCGCGAGGATTTCGATTTCATCGTGGTCGGGGCCGGCTCGGCCGGCTGCGTGGTCGCCGCGCGGCTGACGGAAAGCGGCAAGCACCGCGTGCTGCTGCTGGAGGGCGGCGGCAAGGACAACCATGTGTGGATCCATATCCCGCTGGGGGTGGGCAAACTGCTGACGAACGACACCTACGCATGGCGCTTCCAGACCGAGCCGCAGCAGTACATGCAAGGCCAGAACATCTACTGGCCGCGCGGCAAGGTTTTGGGCGGTTCCAGCGCACTGAATGGCATGGCCTACGTCTGGGGCGATCCGGCCGAGTACGACAGCTGGGCCAGCCAGGGCGTCACCGGCTGGAGCGCCAGCGACGTGCTGCCGTACTTCAGAAAGCTCGAGTCGACCGAGTACAGCGCCAATCCGCTGCGGGGCAGGGACGGGCCGATCCGCATCACGGACCGCGCCGTGCGCGAGCCCGACCAGATCTCCGATGCATGGATCGCCGCCTGTAAGAGCCAGGGCATCCGCGAGACGCTGGACTACAACGCGGTCAGCTACGAAGGCGTGCGCTATCTTGAGCAGACCGCCTACAACGGCCGCCGCTGGAGTGCCGCCGTGGGTTACCTGAAGGACGCGCAGCGGCGCAGCAACCTCGTGATCCGTACGCACGCGGTAGTCAGCCGCGTGATCGTCGAAGGCGGGCGTTGCACCGGGGTCGAGTACACCTGGCAAGGCCGCCGCCACGTAACCAATGCGCGCTGCGAGGTAGTCGTGAGCGCGGGCGCGATCCAGTCGCCGCAGATCCTGGAGTTGTCGGGCATCGGCCAGCGCGCCCATCTGGAAAAGCTGGGCATTCCGGTCCGGTGCGATTTGCCAGCGGTGGGCGAGAATATGTCCGACCATCTGCAGGTCCGCTGTACCTACCGGACGCGTATTCCGGAAACCATCAATGACCTGATGAACAGCCCGTGGCACAAGATGCGCGCGGGACTCAAGTACCTGCTGCAGCGCAAGGGACTGCTTGCGGGAACGTCTTCCACGGCGCACGCCATCACGCGGTCCTCGCCGCAGGCGATGCATCCGGATGTGATGATCCGCATCTACCACATCAGCGGCGCGGACCGTTACTCCCGCAGCAAGATCGCCGGCATGGACCGGTGGTCGGGCTTCTCCGTGGGCGGCTTCATGCTGTATCCGTTCTCGCGCGGCAACATCCACTGCATGTCGGCCGATCCGACCGCGGCGCCGGCGATCCAGCCCAACTACTTCGCGGACGAGCGGGACCGGCGCACCACCGTCAACATGCTGCGCCTGATCCGCGAGGTCGCCGATCAGCCGACGATGCGCGACATCGTCATCGAGGAGAACCGGCCCGGACCGGCCGTCACGAGCGACGAGGAACTGCTCGACTACGCCAGGCAGATCGGGCAGACCGCATGGCATACGGTCGGCACCTGCCGCATGGGGACGCCCGACAGCTCCGTGGTCGATTCCCGGCTGCGCGTGCATGGCATCGCGGGCCTGCGTGTCGCCGACGCCTCGGTGATGCCAACGATCGCCTCATCCAATACCAATGCGCCGGCCATGATGATCGGCGAGCGGGCGTCGGAGCTGTTGCTGGCCCAGGCAAATCACTGGTAGGAGACGCGGCATGACCGAAACCGAGCGTATTCCGACCCCGTTGTGCGAGGAGCATATCGCGCGGGGTGACTGGAACGTCCTGTGGGACCAGATGCGCGAACTTGACCCTGAGTTCATGGAAGCCTATCTGGCGTTCCGCAGCGTGCCGCACCGCAAGGGCCCGCTGCCCCCGAAGGTCAAGGAGCTGATCATGGTCGCCATCAACGCGGCGACCACCCACTTGTATGCCCCCGGCGCGCGCAGGCATATGCGCAATGCCATCCGGCATGGCGCCACGCGGGAAGAAATTCTCGAGGTGCTGCAACTCACCACCGTGATGGGTATTCACTCCTGCAATATGGCCATCCCGATCCTGATGGAGGAGATCGAAGCCGCGCGGCAGTCCTGAGATTCCGCGATATCACCGATCCGTCCACGTCGCCGCCCCGCGCGCGGGGCTCCTGCTGCCGAGCACCTCGATCAGATACTCGACGAACGACGCGATCCGTGACGAGATTGCCGTGTTGCGGTAGTAGACCGCATGCACCGGCTGCCGCACGTCCTGCGTGTGGCGCGCAAGGACCTGCACCAGGCGCCCGGACTCGCGATCCTGCGCGGTCATGAAATCCGACAGGCAGACGATGCCTGCCCCGTCGAGCGCAAGTTGCCTGAGCGTCTCTCCGCTCGACAACCACAGGGCCGGCGCGATCCGGTACGGTTCGCCGTCCGCGCCAAGTACCGGTCACACGTTCAGCGACTCGGGCTGGTTGAAGCCGAGCAGGGCATGCCTGCCAAGGTCCTCGGCCTTGCGCGGCTGGCCATGTGTGTCGAGATAGGCGGGGGTGGCGAGAATGCGCACCCGGCTGTTGCCGATCAGCCGGCTGTGCAGCGTCGAATCCTTCAGGCGGTCGATCCGGATCGCCACGTCGGTGCGCCGCTCGAGCAGGTCGATGATGCCTTCATTGCTGTTCATCTCCAGTTCCACCTGCCGATAGCGCTCGCGATAGCCGCGCACGAGCGGCAACGATCACGTGCAGCATGAACGGCGTCGCGGCGTCGACCCGCAGGCGTCCATACGGCTTCTCGCGCCGCGCCAGCATCTGTTCTTCGGCGCTTTCGACCGAGTCGATGATTGCCCGCGCGTTCTGCAGGAATGCCCGGCCTTCCTCGGTCAATTCGAGGCGGCGCGTGGTCCGGCGAAGCAGCGTGGTCTTCAGCTTTTCCTGAGCCGCGCGAGCGTGCGGCTGGTGGCCGACACGGTCAGGTCCAGCTGCTGCGCGGCGGCGGTGATCGAGCCGGTGTCAACCACCGTCGCAAACGCCTGGGGTTCGTCGAGCGTGATGTTCATTGTTGATCTGAAATCAAGACAGTTTGGTTTATAGACCACTTTTTTGGCAATAGTAAAGCGGGCACACTGATGGCCCATCGCTTCCTAATTTCACGCCTTCGCAGGAAACCGTCCATGAACGCACCGACCCATCGCCCACCGTTTGCCGGCAAGACGTTCGAAGTCCGCTACGCCGGGCTGACCGCGATCAACGCCTATGCCGAAGACGGCATCCACATGCGCTACGAGATCACCGAAGGCGATTTCGCCGGTGCCACGGGCGAAGTCGCCTACACGTGGCAGCACGTTGCCGGCGAGATCTATGCGATCTCATGGCAGGAAGCCGACCGGGCCACGGTCGTCCACCTCGACGACTTTGCCGCCGGCACTTCGCGTTCGTTCTTCACCGCGCCGTCGCTGGACTTCTACCGGCTGGAAGGCAGCCTGCGCGCCCTCTGAACGGCGCCCTTGAACGGATTTAAAGCCCGTTCCGGGCGGCATCAATACTTGATTTGAAATCAAATATTTTTGTCCAGTAACGGCGTTTATTTCATCAGTTTCCGCCGGCAGAATCTCCTCCAGATCAAACCGGTCCCTTCCAAGGAGCACACCATGCGCAATATCCCCGCTTTCGGCCTCGGCACGTTCCGCCTGCAAGGCCAGGTTGTCATCGACTCGGTCCGCAACGGCCTCGAACTCGGCTACCGGGCGATCGACACTGCCCAGATCTACGGCAACGAAGCGGAAGTGGGCGAGGCGATCGCCGCTTCCGGCGTGCACCGCGACGACCTTTTCCTGACGACGAAGATCTGGGTCGACAACTACGCCAAGGACAAGCTCGTGCCCAGCCTCGAGGAAAGCCTGGCGAAGCTGCGCACGGACTACGTCGACCTGACCCTGATCCACTGGCCGGCCCCCGGCAACGGCGTGCCGCTCGAGGCCTACATGACCGCGCTCGCCGAGGCGAAGGAGAAAGGCCTGACGCAGCAGATCGGCATCTCGAACTTCAACATCGAACTGACAAAGCAGGCGATCGCCGCGGTCGGCAAGGACGCGATCGCGACGAACCAGATCGAGCTGAGCCCCTATCTGCAGGGCCGCAAGCTGGTTGACTTCCTGCAGCGCGAGGGTATCCACGTCACGTCGTACATGACGCTGGCGTATGGCAAGGTGCTCGGTGACCCGGTGATCGGCGCGATCGCGCAGCGGCACCAGGCGACGCCGGCCCAGGTCGTGCTGGCCTGGGCGCTGCATCTCGGCTTGTCGGTGATCCCGTCGTCCACCAAGCGCGAGAACCTCGCCAGCAACCTGCTCGCGCAGACGCTGCGCCTGAGCGACGAAGACATGGCGCAGATCGCCGCGCTCGAGCGCAACGGCCGCGAAGTCAGCCCCGACGGCCTCGCGCCGCAATGGGACTGAACGCGCAGCGACCCTTTTTCGACTCTTTTTCGACCCGTCTTTCATCGATCCCTCCGCGGCCAGCAGGCCGCGGATCCGACAGGACACGCACCATGACCCAGGATCCGCTGTTCCAATCGCTTCAACTCGGCGGGCTGACGCTGCCGAACCGCGTCGTAATGCCACCGATGACGCGCTCGCGCGCCAGCCAGCCCGGCGACGAGGCCAACGAGCTGATGGCCGCGTACTACGCGCAGCGCGCGGGCGCCGGCCTGATCGTCAGCGAAGGCACCTACATCGCGCCGCTCGGCAAGGGCTATGCATGGACTCCCGGCATCCACACGCCGGCGCAGGTGGCCGGATGGCGCAAGGTGACCGATGCCGTGCACTCGGTGGGCGGCCACATCTTCGCGCAGCTCTGGCACGTGGGCCGGCTGAGCCACGCGAGCCTGCTTGGCGGGCAACAGCCCGTGTCGTCGTCGCCGATCCAGGCGCAGGGCGTGAACGTGTTCATCGCCGGCGAGGACGGCAGCACGCCCGGCTTCGTCCAGGCCTCCGCGCCGCGCGCGCTGACCGCCGACGAGATCCGCGAAGTCGTGGACCAGTACCGCGCCGGCGCGCGCAACGCCATCGATGCGGGCTTTGACGGCGTCGAGCTGCACGGCGCGAACGGCTACCTCGTGAACCAGTTCATCGACTCGAATGCCAACACGCGCACGGACGCATACGGCGGGTCGCTGGAAAACCGCTTGCGTTTCCTTGGTGAAGTCGCGCAGGCGCTGATCGCAGGCACGGGCGACGCGTCGCGCGTCGGCATCCGTCTCGCGCCGCTGACCACGCTGAACGGCTGCGTCGACGACGATCCCGAAACCACGTACCTTGCCGCGGCCAGGCTGCTCGGTGAACTCGGCGTCGGCTACCTCCACGTCGCGGAAGCGGACTGGGACGATGCGCCGCTGATGCCGGCGGCATTCAAGCGCAAGCTGCGCGAAGCATTCCCCGGCGTGCTGATCTATGCGGGCAAGTACACCGCGGAACGCGCGCGCGAAGCGATTTCGGCGGGCTGGGCCGACCTGGTCGCCTTTGGCCGTCCGTTTGTCGCGAACCCGGACCTGCCCGAGCGCCTACGCGTTAGCGCGCCGCTCGCGCAGCATGACCGCGGCACGCTCTTCGGTGGCGGTGCGCAAGGCCTGACCGACTACCCAACGCTGGCCGAAGCCGCAGCCTGAACGGGACCCGGAGATCGATGATGAAGACGACTTTCGCGAAACTTGCGCTGGCCGCCATGCTGCCGCTTGCCATGCACGCTGCCTCCGCAGCGGACTGGTATCCGTCCGCCTATGGTCCGAACGACGAAATCGGCGCGGCGAACCTGCTGACCCCCGATGTGGTCAGGCAGGCCGTCACGCTGGTGAAGTCTGGCAAGACATATCCGCTGGCCGTGCCCGTGCACAAGGAGCTGCCCGCGTTCCGCCACCGTAGCTTCCGGCTCTACAACGTGCAGGTGGGCCAGCAGGGTGGAAAGTCGCTGGGGCCCAACAAGTTCACCTTCAACGATGAACTCGTGAATGCCTGGACGGGTGTCGGCACGCAGCTCAACGGCATCGGCCACATTGGCATCGACAATGTCTACTACAACGGGAACAAGGCGGAGGATTTCGTCACCGTCGACGGCGTGAAGAAACTCGGGGTCGAGAAGGTGCCGCCGATCGTCACGCGCGGCGTGGTACTCGACATGACCGCGCACTATGGCAAGGCGATCGTCCCGGGCGGTACCGAGTTCACCGTCGCCGACATCCAGGCAGTGCTGAAGAGGGAAGGCCTCACCCTCCGGAAGGGCGACGTGGTGCTGTTCAACACCGGCTGGCTGGAACTGGTCGGCAAGGACAACCAGCAGTTCCTGGAAGCAGAGCCGGGCATCGGCATGGAAGCCGCGCAGTGGCTGGCCAACCAGGGCATTGTGGCCTTCGGCGGCGACACCTGGGCGTCTGAGGTCTACCCGAACCCGCACAGCAAGGAAGAGTTTCCGATCAACCAGTACATGCTCGCCAGGCGCGGCATCTACAACCTGGAACTGATCGACAGCCGCGCACTCGTGCGCGACAAGGCGTGGGAGTTCCTGTTCGTACTCGGTCAGCCGCTGTACGTGGGTTCCACACAAGTCAACATCAATCCGGTGGCCATCCGATGAACACGAACACTCCCCAAAAGCCGCTCTTCGCCGGCCGCAGCTTCCGCGTCGACTACGACGGCCTGTCTGCACACAACATCTATTCCGAAGATGGCGAGTCGATCCGCTACGCCATCGTCGCCGGCCCCTACGCCGGGGCCACTGGCGAGGCGCGCTGCCAGTGGCAGCAGGTCTCGGAGGGTGTGTATGCCATCTCATGGCAGGAGGCCAACGGTGCGACCGTGGTGCATATCGACGATTTCGTCAACGGCCGGTCCATGGCGTTCTTCACTGCCGCCGACATGACCTTCTACCGGATGCAGGGACCGTTGACGGCGCTGAGTGGCACCGATGCCTGAAATGGCTCGGGCGAAGAGGAAAAAAAACATGCGTATTTCCGTACCTGCGAAACGCCGCCCTGTAGTCCTCGCTGGCGCATCCGGGCGTGGCCGCGGTCATCCCGGGCGCCAGCCGGCCGGAGTGCATCGCCGGGAATCTGGCGCTTGCCAGGGCGGAAATTCCCGCTGCGTTCCGGCAGGCATTGCGCGAGAAAGCATTGGGGTTCGGCAGGGCATAGCGGGAAAGGGCCGGGGCAGGGTGCCGCCCGGCCCTTTCCCGCTTTGGAGTGGTCGCGCCCGCCGCATTCAGGTCGGCTACCTGATTACCAACGAAATGGCCGGTACGTCTCTGGACCAGGTAGGGTGCGAGCAATTGCAGGGCATGCCTGCTGCGGCCCACCGGTCGCCATCGACCAACACCGTGGCGGGAGCGGGATACACCATTTATAGACTCTTCAGCTTCAGCTTTTGGACCAGCTCCTTGTAGAACGCATGGTCGTGGGCCATTACCGCGCCGAACGCGTCGCCATCGGCGTACGCATAGCCCATGTTCTGCTTGTCCAGCGCTTCGCGCAGGCTGGGCTCCTGCACGGCCTGCGCAGTCATCGTGCGCAAGGCGGACACGATCGCCGGCGGCGTGCCCTTGGGCACCCCCAAGCCGCGCCAGGTGCCGATCTGGATGTCCAGGCCGCGCTCCTTCAGCGTGGGCACGCTCTCGAAGCCCTTGATGCGCTGGTCCGACATCACGCCCAGCACGCGCAGCTTGCCGCCAGCGACATAGTTGTAGACTTCGGCCGCGCTGACGGTGATGGCCTCGATGTGGCCGCCCAACAGCGCCAGTGCGGCAGGGCTCGCACCGGCGAAGGGGATGTGGTTGAAGCGCACGCCGGTCTTGTTCTCGATCGCCGCCGCAGCCAGGTGCCAGGTTGAGCCGTTGCCGGAGTTGCCGATGCGGAAGTCGCTCTTCTTGGCGGCCGCGATGAACTCCTCCACTGTCTTCCAGGGCGCATCGGCGCGCACCGTGATTGCCGCCGGGTCGTAGTTCAGGCGCGCGATCGGCGTGAAATCCTGGTAGGTGATCTTCGTGAACCCCATGTTCGGCTGGGTCATGAGGTCGGTCGCCAGCAGCGCCATCTTATAACCGGGTTCTTTGCTGGTCAGGACATCGGCCCAGCCGATCGCGCCGGAGGCGCCCGGCTTGTTCATTACGATCAGCGGCTGCGCAAAATGCTTGCTCGCGGCCAGTGCGAAGGCGCGGCCCAGCACGTCGGTGCCGCCGCCGGCCGAGTAGGGCACGACCAGTTCGACCGGCTTGGTCGGGTAGGCGGCCTGTGCAAAGGCCGCCACGGGCAGCGCCGCGGCGCAGAACAGTCCGAGAAGGCGGCGTTGGAAGCAATGGATCATTGTCTTATCTCCTTTGGTTGATTTATTTAATGTGATTCGGTGCAAACAGGATCGCGCCGGCCGGCACTGTGGCGCGGGCATCCACCCTCCACGGCGTCCGGCCGGAGGTGGACGCGTCCATCAGAGCTTGCCTGTCGCCAGCAGCCCGCACCGTGCCAGATTGGCGATCAGGGCGCGCAGGCCGAAGGTCCAGGGCGCCGCCTATTGGTGCGCGGCGATTGCCTGGTCGACGATGTCCTGCGGCTCGCGGCTGATGAACGCCATGGAGTTCACGCCTTCCAGCACAAAGCCCTCGGGTCCGTCCACGCGCAGGTCGATCCTCTCCTGGCGCACGTCAGCCAGGCGCCAAAGCTGGCGTCGAACAGGCGCATGAAGGGGCCGATGGCGCAGGAGGCGTTGTTGTCCTTGGCCGTGGACAGCAGCAGGGCGCTGCGGCCTTCCAGGTCGCGCAGGTTGACGTCGTTGCCCAGCGTGGCGCCCACGATGCGGCCGCGACTGTCGATGCCAGCACCACTTCGGGCTCCGGGTTGTTCCAAGAGGAGTCGCTGCGGATGCCGATGTCGGCGCCGGTGCCCACCGACGAGAGCACCGGCGCCTTGGAGAACATCTCGGCATCGGGGCCGATGCCCACCTCCAGGTACTGGGACCACAGGCCCTGTTCCTCCAGAAGTGTTTTCAGCCGCATGGCCTGCTCGCTGCCCGGCTTGAGCGCGGCCAGGTCGGTGCCGATCTGGGCGACCACGCGGGCGCGCACTTCCTCGGCCTTAGCCGGGGCGCCATCGGCCTGCTCTTCGATCAGCCGCTCGATCAGGCTGGTGGCGAAGGTGACGCCCGCCGCCTTAATCACCTGCAGGTCGCAGGGCGCCAGGAAGAACGGCTTGCCGGCGTCGCGCTGCGACTCGTCGCTGTTGGCCAGGATATCCTCCAGGCTGCCGATTCGCTGGCCTGGGGCCTGTTGCACGCTGTGCGCCGGCTCGGGCTGCTCCATCCTCGTGGCCATGGTGGGGAATTCGGCACTGACGTCGAAGACGCCTTCTTCGCGCAGGGTCACCACGGACGGCCCCTGGACAGCGGGGCGCCAGACGCGCGCCACCAGCGTGCCGGCATAGCCGTCATCCGGCAAGAAGCGCCGGGCTCGTAGAGAAAGGGGAACGGACTTCATCACGGCGCAATGGGGCGGGCTGCGTCCGCAAGCTTCTTCATGTCGGTCATGCCGTAGTACCTCCTGTAGATCGGGGTGAACTTGGCTAGAGGGCGCGGCTCGCCCCACATGATGCTGATCGCGAGGTCGAAGGTGAGGATCACGAACTTCGACTCCCAGGACTTCTGCGGGCTTCTGGCGGAGATTTGGTTCACGTGAATTGCGCTGCAAATGACGCAGTTTTGGAGGTGCATCAACCAACAACCTGTTGAAGCCTCACCCCGTTCGTCGCAGCAGCTGACGGAGCGAATCAGAAGGTGCCAGGATAGGCACCGCCGTCAAGCAGGACGTTCTGGCCCGTGAAATAGCCGGCGTGCGCACTGCATAGGAGAGCGCAGAACGCGCCGAACTCTTCGGGCGATCCGAAACGCCCGGCCGGAATGAGTTGCCGCTTTGCCTCCAGCGCCGCGTCGTAGCTCTTGCCTTGCGCCTTCGCCGCGGCATCCGTCGATTGGCGCAGGCGGTCGGTGTCGAACAGCCCGGGCAGCAGATTGTTGATTGTCACGTTGCGTTCCGCGATGCGCTTCTGCCGGGCGATTCCAGCGATGAAACCGGTCAGGCCCGAGCGCGCACCGTTCGACAGCCCCAGCACGTCGATCGGCGCCTTCACGGCCCCGGACGTGATGTTGACGACGCGCCCGAAGCCGCGTTCGGCCATACCGTCGACGGTCGCCTTGATCAGTTCGATCGCCGTCAGCATGTTGGCGTCGAGCGCGGCAATCCAGTCTTCGCGCGACCAGTCGCGGAAGTCTCCCGGCGGCGGGCCGCCCGCGTTATTGACGAGTATGTCGAATCGCGGCGCGGCCGCGAGCGCCGCAGCGCGGCCCGCGCTTGTCGTGATGTCGCCGGCCACGGCCGTCACCGTGACAGCCGGATTGAGCTGCCGCAACGCCTGAGCGGTCGCTCCGAGGGCCTCGCTGCCGCGCGCCGTGATGACGACGTTCACGCCCTCGGCAACGAGCGCTTGCGCGCATCCCTTGCCAAGTCCCTTGCTTGCCGCGCAGACCAGCGCCCAGCGGCCCTTGATATTCAGATCCATCTGCCTTGCTCCTCGATTCCAACGATGGCCGGCCCGGCGGCAAGCCGCCGCCGGGCCGGAAAAGTTAATTAGCCGTCGCGGCCCTTCCTGTATCTGTATCGCGCGCGGCGTCTTACATGGATGCCTCGAGCATTGCGCTGTAATCGCTTTCGGAAGCCACGCGCGGATTGGTCTTGTGGCTATGGTCCTTGAGGGCCCCCCTGATGATGTCCGGGAACATTTCCCGCGTGACGCCCAATTGAGCGAGTCCCGTCGGCAAGCCGAGCCGCTCGGTCATTGCCCGTACTGACGGCGCCACGCCGGCACCGCTACCGAGGTCCATCGCCTTCGCCATGCGGTTGAGCTTGTCCTCGTCGCGCACTGACGGGGCATCCTTGTTGAAGTCGATCACCGCTGGCAGAAAAATCGCATTCAGCGTGCCATGATGCAGGCGCGGATTCATCCCGCCGAGCGAATGGCTCAGGCTGTGCACGCACCCAAGCCCCTTCTGGAACGCCAGCGCGCCCTGCATCGACGCGCTCATCATGTTCAGGCGGCCCGCACGGTCGTCGGGCTGATGCATCACGCGCTCGATGTGACGCCATGCGCGCCACAACCCGTCGAGCGCGATACCATCCGCCGGTGGATTGAATGCGGGCGACAGGAAGGTCTCGATGCAGTGCGCGATGGCGTCCATGCCGGTCGCCGCCGTCATTATCGGCGGCAGGCCCAGCGTCAGCGTCGGATCGCAGATCGCCACCTTGGGCACGACAAACGGCGAGATCACGCCGACTTTGCGGCCATCGTCCAGAATCAGGACCGCGCCCCGGCCCACTTCGCTGCCGGTGCCGGCTGTCGTCGGCACCGGCAGCGAAGTGG
>NZ_JBYSZW010000005.1:0-92108 GCF_058787575.1 Cupriavidus sp. FW305-3-2-15-C-LB2 | reverse complement strand
GGCGCCACCGCGACGACGGGTGCCGTCCTTGACGTGATGCGAGCCGCGCCGCCTTCAATCACGGCAAAGCTCTGCAGCGGACCTTCGTGCGTCGCGCAGACAGCAACGCCTTTCGCGAGATCGATGGCCGAGCCGCCGCCCACGGCGACGATGCCGTCGCAATCGCTCTCCTTGTATGCCGCCACGGCCTCGCGCACGGCGGCCTCATTCGGATTCGGCGGTGTGCCGTCATAGATCGGAACGGGCTCGACGTTCGCAAGCGCCCCGAGAACGATGTCGATGATGCCCGCCGCCCTGACGCCCTTATCCGTCACGACCAGCGGACGACGCATACCGACTCGCTCACATTCTTCCTTGAGCAGGTGAATGGCGCCGAAATCGAACTGGATCTGGGTGATGTAGTTGATGAGAGACATGGCAATGAGCTTTAGTTATATAGTGCGTGCAAATACCGCAGTGCCGATGCATCGGCACACGAAGCCGCGCAACCCATGTGCGCCGGAAAATTCCCTTGTTTCGTGCGAGTATAGGGAGGCCTTCGTCCGCGCAGCAATTGAGAAGATCTGATACTGGTATAACTTATTCGCAACCCAAATGACGCCCTCGCTCAATTCGATCATCTCCCGGCTCCATCTGAAGCAGTTGCGGCTCCTGATTGCCCTCGGCGATCACGGCTCGCTCTTGAAAGCCGCCCAACAGGTCGCGCTGACGCAGCCAGGCGCAAGCAAGGCATTGCAGGAAATCGAAACGACGTTTGGCACGCCGCTGTTCAATCGCACCAATCGGGGACTGGAACCCAACGAAGTCGGCCATTGCGTGATTCGCTATGCGCGCCTGATTCACACGGATGTCGCCCATCTGCGCGAGGAGATCGTCGGGATCCTGCGCGGGCATGGCGGGCGGGTGACGGTGGGGGTCATCATGGGCGCGGTGCCGCTGCTCACCGACGCCATTTCCACGCTGGTCGAGCGGCATACGGAAATGTCCGTCGAGATCGTCGAGGACACGAGCGCAACCCTGCTGAGCCAGATCGATGCAGGCAGGCTCGACCTTGCGATCTGCCGTACGACGATCAGTCAGCTGCCGCAGCTCTACGACAGCGTAAAGCTCCAGGATGAGACGCTCGCCGTCATTGCGAACGTCCGTCATCCACTCAGGCACGCGAAGACGCTGACGCTCCAGGACCTGGCGGAGTATCGATGGGTGGTGTACCGCGCGAACATGCCGATGCGGCTTCTGCTCGAGCGCGAGTTCCGCGACTCCGAAATCCGGTTTCCGCCGCACCTGCTCGAAACCACGTCCGCCTTTGCTACGCTGACGCTATTGCAGGGCAATCCGTCGTTCGTTGCACTCGTGTCGATCGACGTGGCACAGTTCTTCGCCCATCACAAGATGACATGCATCCTTCCGCTCACCCTTGCGTCGCGCAGCGAACCTTATGAGCTGGTCACTCGCAAAGGGGCGCCGATCTCGCCCGGTTCGAAACTGCTGATCGATGAACTGATTGGCAAACGGGGGGCGCAGCCGATCCTTTGCCCACGGACGCTCTGATCAATCGCCGATTCTGAGCACAAGGTGTAGCGCTGTGGGCAGCGTAGGCGTCGATTGCAGGCCCTGTACTCCAGGCAGCCTGGGCGTGAGGATTCGGACCGCGGCTCGCAGTATGTCAGCATTCGCTACACTAAACATTTGGCTGAGGCGGCATCGAGCCCTCGGTGGGCAGCAAGGGCGACTCCTACGACAACGCCCTGGCCGAGACGATCAACGGGCTATACAAGGGGAGTTGATCCATCGCCGCGCACCTTGGAAGCCCAAGGAGTCTGTGGAGCTGGCAACGCTGTGTCCTGGTTCAACAATCATCGGTTGATGGCACCTCTGGGATACGTGCCCCCGGCCGAGTAGGAGGCCAACTACTATTGCCAACTTGAGCAGCAGGCCATGTCGGCCTGACTCAAGCCAAGGGGCCTCCACGAAAGCCGGGGCGGTTCAGCCAATCCTGCGATCGAGACTTTTACTGAACGCCCGGCTCGAATTGCCGGTCCGGGCAGCGCCGTGATTGAGTTCTGGGTCCGCGTGCGCGAAGTGCCGGTCAGTGGCTATCGCGTAGCCCCAGCACGTTTGCGCCGATCTTCGGGTCGATGCCGCATTCCAGTTGCTGCGGGTAGGCCGTCACCGTCACTTCCAGCAATCCGGTGCCGACCTCCATCGACAGGCGCTGTCGCCGGCCACGCCCTGCGCATGGATCGACGGCTTGCCTTCTTTCCACGCGAGGCTGCCGACGATGCTGGCCATCTCCACGTTGCGGAAGGTGCGCGGGTTGAACTGCTTCTTCGCGGCATCTCAGGAGCCGCAGGCTTCAATCTCCGTTGGTTGCTCCGGGCCATTGCCCGCCTGGGCGTCCACGGGTTTTTTTCGTCTTGACTCTGCTCACGGGCATGGCTCGATCCGCCAGGGATGCAGTCAATCAGTCAATCGACCTGGTCCGCACGCAGCAGTCAATTGATGGGGTTCATCCACCCTTCAGCCACGCTGAGCTCTCAGACTGAATTTTTCAGGTCCGACTATTGATGTCGGCCTGGATCAGGCGCGCAAAGCGCAGCGCACTGGCCCGCCCCGGTAGGTAATAACCCTCGATTTGTCCGCTCGAGCAGCTCCACGTGCAAGGTCTGCTCCAGCTCGCGCAAGGCCTTGCTCGCACCGGGCTGGGTGAGCCCAACCTTGTCCGCAGCGCCAAGCAGGGAGCCGCTTTCCTCGATGGCGATGAGCAGCCGCAGCTGCTTGGCATGTAGGCGCGACATCATGGAATTCAGGCTGGGTACTGCGGTTGCCATGAGGGAAAGTTATATCGCTATGGAAAGCTGTCAGTGTACCGAAACCGGCTGCCTCCTTAGACTTCGCCATCTCGAATGCACAGCAACAGGGAATGGCAAATGAGCACCTTTAATTTCTATATTCCGACGCGCATCCAATGCGGAAGCGGCCTGGCCAAGGAAACCGGCAAGTTGCTGAAGCCGTATGGGATCCAGAAGCTGCTGATCGTCACCGATCCCGGCCTGAAAGCCACCCCCGTGGTCGACGTGGTGGTGCAATCGCTGAAGGCTGCGGAAATCGGCTACGAGATATTCAGCGATGTGGAGCCCAACCCCACGACGGACGTCTTGGATGCCGCCGTCGACTTCATCAAGCAGACCGGATGCGATGCGGTCCTGGGGCTGGGCGGGGGAAGCTCCATCGACACCGCCAAGGGCGTGGCGGCCATGGCCACCAATCCGGGCGGCATCCTGGATTACGAAGGCTACGAAAAGATCGGGGCGACGCCGCTGCCGCTGTTCGCCATTCCGACGACGGCGGGCACGGGCAGCGAATGCACCGCCTCGACCGTATTCACCAATACGCAGACCCGCTTCAAGACGGTGATCGTCAGCTCGCTGCTGCTGCCCAAGCTGGCCATCCTGGATGCTGATCTCACCGTGAAGCTGCCCCCGGAAATCACGGCGGCCACCGGCATGGATGCGCTGACGCACGCCATTGAGTCCTATGTCTCCAAGCAGGCCAATCCTATCAGCCAGAGCATGGCGCTGCATGCCATCAAGCTGATCGCGCAAAGCCTCTACAAGGCCTATATCGTGGGCTCCGATATCGAGGCTCGCGAGAACATGCTGGTGGGCTCCCTGCTGGCCGGAATGGCTTTTGCCCAATCCAAGCTGGGCAATGTGCATGCGATCTCGCACACCTTCGGCGGGGTTTTCAATATCCCCCACGGCATTGCGAATGCGGCGCTGCTGCCGTACGTCATTCACTTCAATATCGATGCCTGCCCCGAGAAATTCCGCGATATCGCGATCGCCATGGGCCAGGACGTCTCGGGCCTGACGGCCACTGAAGCCGCCCGCACGCTGGTCAAGGCCGTCATCGATCTCAATGCCAGCCTCGGTATTCCCAGCAATACCAAGGATCTCGGCGTGAATCTGGATGCACTGCCGAAAATGATCGATGACTCCATGCGCAGCGGCAATGTGTTGGTGAATCCCCGCATCACCCGGGCGCACGATGTGAAGCAGATCATCGAAAACGCCTACCACGGCACCTTCTGAATTTAGTTTATGTCGCCTCGACAAGGAGAATCCCATGTACTACGAAATGCGCACCTATACCTTGAAAGTCGGCACGGTCAAAGAATATCTGAAGCATTTTGAGGAGGTCGGCCTGCCAGTTATCTCCAAATACGCCAAGCTGGTGGGCTGGTGGTATTCGGAGATCGGCGAGCTGAACCAGATCATCCACATCTGGGCCTATGAAAGCCTGGATGACCGCACCGAGCGTCGCGCCGCCCTGTACCGCGACAAGGCCTGGCTGGAGGAGTTCATCCCCGTTGCATTCCCGATGCTGCTCAGGCAGGAATCGGTTCTGATGCGCCCGGCGGATTTCTCTCCGATCAAGTAATGGAAATGGACGCCATCCGGCCAATGCAATGCCCTGGCATTGGCCTGGTGAAGCGTGAAAAAACCTGGGAAATACCAGGCCATCATAAAAAAGGAGACAGGTCATGCGAGTTCTGACGGATGGATTGAATCGCTTGCTGGGAATCGTCATCGGTGTTTGCCTGGCCGTCATGGTGGTGCTGGTTTTCGGAAATGTCGTGTTGCGATATGCCTTCAATTCCGGCATCACCATCAGCGAGGAAATATCGCGCTGGCTATTTTTGTGGATGACCTTCCTGGGCGCCATCATTGCGCTGCGCGAAAACGCACACCTCGGAACCGATGTGCTGACCTCGCGGCTGCCTTTGGTGGGGCAGCGTATCTGCGCCGTGCTGGCCCGGCTGCTCATGCTGTATATCAGCTGGCTGCTTCTGTCCGGCAGCTGGGCGCAGATGCAGATCAACCTGGATGTCCAGGCGCCGGTCTCGGGCGCATCGATGGCGATTTTCTATGGATCCGGCTTTGTATTCGGCTTGGCCAGCATGGGGATACTGGCGGTGCAGCTGTGGCAGTCGCTGAAGGGTGACCGGAGTGCCTTCTCCCTGAGCCAGGAAAGCGAAGAGCTGACCCAGTACGAAGCCAGGCTCGATGAGGCCAAGCAGGCGCGTTAAGGCGCCCCCATAACCATCCATTGCCATCGATTCAAGAGGTCCCGCAATGACTGTATTTATCTTTCTTGGCTCGCTGCTGGCTGCCATGGCCATAGGGCTGCCGATCGCCTATGCGCTTTTGGCTTCGGGTGTTGCACTGATGTGGCACCTGGATCTGTTCGATGCACAGATCCTTGGCCAGAACGTCATCAACGGGGCGGACAGCTTCCCCCTGCTGGCGGTTCCATTCTTCATGCTGGCCGGCGAAATCATGAATGTGGGCGGTCTGTCGCGTCGCATCGTGCATCTCGCCTTGACCCTGGTCGGCCACAAGCGCGGCGGCCTGGGCTTCGTGGCCATCGTCGCCGCCTGCATGCTGGCCGCGCTTTCCGGCTCGGCGGTGGCGGATACGGCAGCGCTGGCCGCGCTGTTGCTGCCGATGATGAAGCGCGCCGGCCACGACCCGGCGCGTGCCGGCGGACTGATCGCCTCGGCGGGCATCATCGCGCCGGTGATTCCCCCGTCCATCGGCTTCGTGATCTTCGGGGTGGCGGCGAACCTCTCCATCAGCAAGCTGTTCATGGCGGGCATTGTTCCCGGGCTGCTGATGGGCCTGAGCATTGCCATCGCCTGGTGGTTTGTGGCCAAGAAGGAAGCCATCACCACGCCGCCTAAGGCCAGTTGGGAAGAGCGCCTGGCGGCGCTCCGGGAGTCGACCTGGGCGCTCTTTCTGCCGTTGATCGTGATCGTCGGCCTGAAGATGGGTGTGTTCACGCCGACCGAAGCCGCGGTGGTGGCAGCGGTGTATGCGCTGGCGGTGTCCATGCTGGTCTACAAGGAGATGAGCTGGCGCCAGCTGTGCGCGGCGTTCCTGAGTTCGGCCAAGACCACGGCCGTCATCATGCTCCTGGTTGCCGCCGCCATGGTGAGCGCGTGGCTGATCACGGTGGCCGAGATCCCCGACCAGGTGATCGCGCTGCTGGAGCCGTTCATGGGCAACAAGACCTTGCTGCTGATCGCCATCATGGTGCTGGTCATGGTGGTGGGCACTGCCATGGACATGACGCCAACGATCCTGATCCTGACCCCGGTACTGATGCCGGTGGTGAAGGCGGCAGGCATCGATCCCATCTATTTCGGCGTGCTTTTCATCATCAATAACTCCATCGGCCTGATCACGCCGCCGGTGGGCACGGTTCTGAACGTGGTGGCAGGCGTCGGGAAGATGAAGATGGACCAGGTGACCCGTGGTGTCCTGCCATTCATGAGCGCGCAGCTCATCGTGATGTTCCTGATGGTTTTCTTTCCGGTATTGGTGACGGGGCCCGCCCGCTGGTTCTACGGCTGATGCCTTCGGCTGCCCGCAATCGTTTTGGTATTCAAGGAGATAGTCATGCAGTATTCGTTTTCCGTCACGGCGAAGATCCTCGCCGCCTGCACCCTGTTCACGGCCGTGCTGGCGTCCAACGCCCAGGCCCAGGTTTCGGACCGCACCCTCAAGGCGGCAGCCAGCGTTCCCCCGGACCACCCCGTGGTGATCGGCCTCAAGAAATTCGGCGAAATCGTCAACAAGAGCAGCGGTGGAAAGATCAAGGTGCGCGTCTATCCCAATGCGCAGCTGGGCAACGACCTGCAGGCGCAATCGGCACTGCAGGGCGGCACGCTGGATTTCTTCCTGGGCGCCACCACCACCCTGGGCGGGATCGTCAAGGATTTTGGTGTCTACGACTTCCCATTCCTCTTCAACAAGCCGGAAGAGGCCGATGCGGTGCTCGATGGCTCGTTCGGCAAGAAGCTGGAGGCCAAGCTGCCCGAGAAAGGCCTGGTGTCGCTCGGCTACTGGGAAAACGGCTACCGGAACGTGACCAACAGCAAGCGCCCGATCGTCAAGTGGGAGGACCTGGGCGGCCTGAAGATCCGCACCATGCAAAGCTCGGTGCTGCTGGATGTCTTCAACAACTTCAATGCCAATGCAGTGCCGCTGGCGTTTTCCGAGATCTACTCGGCGCTGGAGACCCGCGCCGTGGATGCCCAGGAGAACCCCAATGCGCTGATCGAGGCATCGAAGTTCGATGATGTCCAGAAATACATCAGCCTGACGCGCCACGTATACAACCCCTTCATCCTGCTGATCAGCAAGAAGACCTGGGACAAGATGAGCGCGGACGAGAAGAAGCTGATCAGCGCCGCGGCCGAGGAGGCCAAGCTGTTCGAGCGCCGCCTGAACCGCGAGAACGACAACAAGGCGCTGGCGGAGCTGAAGAAGCGCGGCTTGCAGGTGAATGACTTCTCGGATGCCGAGCGCGCCCGCATGGCAGAGCGGACCAAGCCCATCATCGCCAAGCACTCTGCACAGATCGGCGACACCGTCGTGAGCGAACTGCAGGCCGAGATCGCCAAGGTCAGGGGCGCGAAGTAAGCCCTTTGCTCCGTTCCTTCCTTGTTTACCAGCCCTTCATACCGACAACGGACTTTTTCCCATGCAACCCACCGGAGCAATGCTGTTCGGCCATGCCGCCGTGCGCGGCCAGGCCGGAAGCCAGCGCGCCTTCAACCCCGCAACCAATGCTGAGATTGCCGAGCCCCAGTTCGGCTTCGGCACCCGCGACGACGTGGATCGGGCCGTGGGCCTAGCCACCCGCGCTTTCGACAGCTATCACAGCCTGCCGCTGGAGCGCCGCGCCGCGTTCCTCGAAGCCATTGCCGACGAAATCATGGCGCTGGGCGATGCGCTTATCGAGCGCGCCCATGCCGAAAGCGGCCTGCCGCTGGCACGCCTGACCGGCGAGCGTGGGCGTACCGTGGGGCAGCTGCGGCTGTTCGCCCAGGTCGTGCGCGACGGGCATTTCCTGCGTGCCACCATAGACACGGCCCAGCCCGAGCGCCAGCCGCTGCCGCGCGCCGATCTGCGGCTGGCCAAGGTCCCACTTGGGCCGGTGGCCGTGTTCGGCGCCAGCAACTTCCCGTTGGCCTTCTCGGTGGCCGGCGGCGACACCGCCTCGGCGCTTGCCGCGGGTGCACCCGTGGTCGTGAAGGCGCACAGCGCCCACCTGGGCACCTCGGAGCTCGTCGGCCGGGCCGTGCAGAAGGCGGCGCAGAGCCAGGGCATGCCCGAAGGCGTGTTCTCGCTGCTGATCGGCGCCGGCCGCGAGATCGGCGAGGCGCTGGTCGCCCATCCCGGTATCAAGGCCGTGGGCTTCACCGGCTCGCGCCAGGGCGGCTTGGCCCTGCTGCGCATTGCCAACAACCGCCACGAGCCGATTCCCGTCTATGCCGAGATGAGCAGCATCAACCCGGTGTTCCTGCTGCCCGAGGCGCTGGCCGTACGGGCCGAGGCACTGGCCCAGGGCTTTGCCGATTCGCTGACCATGGGCGCCGGGCAGTTCTGCACCAACCCTGGCCTGGTGCTGGCCGTCGACGGCCCCGACCTGCAGCGCTTCGTGGCTGCGGCCGGCAAGGCGCTGGGCGTCAAGGCAGCGCAGACCATGCTGACGCCGGGCATTTACGCGGCCTACCGGGAAGGCAGGGCCCAGGTGGAGGCCGTGGAAGGGGTCGAGCGCGTGGCCTGCGGCGCGGATGCCGCCGGCCAGCCCAACGCCGCCCAGGCTGCACTCTATGTGACGGACGCCCAAAACCTGCTGCGCAACCCGGCGCTACAGGCCGAGATGTTCGGTCCCGCGTCGGTGGTTGTGAAGGCACGTGATATTGACGAGATGCGGCAGGTGGCCGATCTGCTCGAGGGCCAGCTTACCGCGACCCTGCTGCTGGACGAGGGCGACCACGAGGCCGCGCGCCAACTGCTGCCGGTGCTGGAGCGCAAATGCGGCCGCATCCTGGCCAATGGCTTTCCGACCGGTGTCGAGGTCTGCCATGCGATGGTGCACGGCGGCCCGTTCCCGGCCACTTCCAACGCCATGTACACCTCGGTGGGCGCCAGTGCGATAGACCGCTTCCTGCGGCCGGTGTGCTACCAGGACATCCCCGATGCGCTGCTGCCCGCGGCGCTGCAAAGCGCCAATCCGCTGGGCACCTGGCGGCTGACCAACGGGGTGATGGCGCAGGCCTGACGCCGGGGCATGCCCGACCGCGCAGCGGCCATGGCTGCTGCGGCCGGCCGGGCACCGGAGCCGGTTAAAGTCGCACATGGTTGTCCATGGCGACTTTTGCAATCCCGCGCCGACGGCGCATTTCGTATGCCCAGAAAAATCCCCCCCCTGAACCCGCTCCGCGCCTTCGAAGTATCGGCGCGGCAGATGAGCTTTACCAAGGCGGCCGAAGAGCTGTTCGTGACGCCTTCGGCGGTGAGCCACCAGGTCAAGTCGCTGGAGGAGAACCTGGGCATCGCGCTGTTCATCCGAGACTCCAAGACGCTCACGCTCACGCCGGCGGGCAAGGCGTATCTGCCTGGGGTGCAGGAAGCCTTCCGCCAGCTGGAGGTGGCGACCTACCAGCTGCACCGCGAGAAGAGCGCTTCGCTGCTCAAGATCAATCTGCCGCCGACATTCGCCGTCAAGTGGCTGATACCGCGCCTGCGCGGCTTCGCCCAGGCCCATCCGGACCTGGACCTGAAGGTTTCCACCTCCAAGCACATGGCGGACTTCTCCCGCGACGACGTGGACATGGAGATCCGCTACGGCCGCGGCGTCTATGCCGGCCTGCATTCCGAGATGGTGCTGCCCGTCGAGGTCTTTGCCGTGTGCAGCCCGGTGCTGCAGCAGGGGCCGCACCCCATCGAGGGGTTTGCAGACCTGAGGCACCATGTGCTGCTGCATGACGACAGCACCTATGACGACGTCAGCAACCCGAACTGGGCCACCTGGCTGACGCACATGGGGGTGCATGACCTGGACACCACCCGCGGGCCGTCCTTCTGGCCCAGCCACCTGGTGATCGATGCCGCGATCGACGGGCAGGGCGTGGCGCTGGTGAAGAAAAGCTGGGTGCAGCAGGACCTGGCTTCGGGCAGGCTGATGCGCCTGTTCCCGGAATACGGCCTGCCTGTCGAGTTCGCGTACTACCTGGTGTTTCCGCAGGATCGGCTGGGCGATCCGCGCATCGCGGCCTTTGTCGGCTGGATGCGCGAGGAGCTGGCCCGGGGACCGTGATAGGTTTCGGGGCCTTACCTGCCGCCAGCGACCTGCCCGATCCGGTAGATGCGCGCCGCATTGCCGGCCCACAGCGCCTGCTGCTGGGCGGGCGCCAGAGGCGCAATGGCCTCGGCAAAAGCCGCGACGATGGCCGGGTAGCTGGTGACCAGGCTGTCGACCGGGAAGTTGCTGGCGAACATGCAGCGGTCTGCGCCGAAGATGGCAATGGCGTCGCGGATCACCGGGAGGTTGGCCTCTGCGGACCAGGGGATGTTGCGCTGGCCCAGTCCCGAAATCTTCAAGGCGGCATTGGGGGCCTGGGCAAGGGTTTCCAATGCCCTCCTCCAGCCGGCCAGTCCTTGCGTGCTGCGGTCCGAGGGCAGGCCGGTGTGGTTGAGTACCAGCGTGGTGGCCGGAAAATCGCGCGCCAGCTCCAGGGCCTGCTCCAGGTGCCACCACGGCGCCTGGAGGTCGAAGGACAGGCCGAACTGCTGCAGCAGCGCATATCCGTCGCGCCAGCGCATGTCGTCCATAGAGCCCGGTTCGCCGCGGCAGAAGTCGCCGATCCGCGCCGCCACCACGGGCTTGTGGCGGATGCCGCGGACCATGTCAAAGGCGGCCTGCGCCGCCAGCACCTGCCTGGCATCAGCGGCGCCCAGATCCGCGTGCGCCACCACCACCGAGGGCCGCTGGTAGCGCTGCGCCAGCGTGGCCAGCCATTGGGTTTCGTCCACCGGCGTGCCGCGATCCCACTCCGCTTCGATATGGACCGTGGCCGCCGGCGCGCAGCCCCGGGTGTCGGCCGCGAAGTCGTCGGACAGGTAGTTGCGCTGCAGCGCCTCGTAGCTGCCGTACCGGAAGTCATGGACGGTTTCGCCCTGCAGCCAGGGGTAAGGGTTGCGGCCGAGGTCCCAGAAGTGGTGGTGGGCGTCGATGAAGGCCGGAATCCCGGCGTTTGCAGAAGTCATGGTCGATGAGGGCGCGCAGAAGGGCTGCAGGAATGTACCGCTTATGCGGCCACGGCGACCTTGCCCTGAGCGCCGAACGCGCCCGCATTGTGCAATTGTTCAATGCGCTCGGACGACAAGCCGAGTTCGGCAAAGACCTCTCGCGTGTGCGCGCCGAGCAGGGGCGCCGCGCGGCGGATCTGCTGCGGTGTGCCCCGCAGCTTGACCGGAAAGCCCAGCACCTTGACCTTGCCTTCGACGGGGTGGTCCATCTCCATCACCATGTCGCGGGCCACGGACTGCTCGCAGGCCAGGGCTTCTTCGTAGTTGTGGATCGGCGCTGCTGGCACGCCCGCGGCGAGCAGCAGATCCACCCATTCGGATGCGGGCCAGCGCGCAAACTCGGCCTCCAGCAGCGGGATGAGCACGGCCCGGTTCTTGATCCGTTCCACGTTGTCGGTGAAGCGCGGGTCGGCGAGCAGGTCCTGGCGCTCGATCACCTTGCACAGGGCCGCCCACAGCTTGGGGTTGGCGGCGCCGATGACGAAGTGGCGGTCCGCGGCCTTGACGGCCTGGTAGGGCGCGCTCATGCGGTTGGCGCTGCCCAGCGGCGTCGGCACGCGGCCGGTGCCCCAGAATTCGGCGCTTTCCCAGATCGACAGCCCCAGCGCGGTCTCGAACAGCGAGGCATCGATGTACTGGCCCTGGCCCGTCTGCTCGCGGCCGATCACGGCACTCAGGATGGCATAGGCGGCAAACAGGGCGGCGCCCAGGTCGGCAAAGGGCACGCTGGACTTCATGGGCGCACCGCCGGGTTCGCCCATCACGCTCATGGGGCCACAGCTGGCCTGGGCGATCAGGTCCAGGCCGGGGCGCATGGCCCAGGGCCCGGTCTGGCCAAAGCCCGAGATGCTGGCATAGACCAGGCGCGGGTTGATGGCCTGCAGCGTGGGGTAGTCGATCTTCAGCCGCGCGGCCACGCCGGGGCGGTTGTTCTCCACGAGCACGTCGGCGCTGCGCACCAGCTCGTAGAAGGCCTCGAGTCCCTGCGGGTTCTTCAGGTCAATCTCGACGCTGCGCTTGTTGCGGTTCAGCGCGATGAAGCCACCGCTGTCCTCGCCCTTGAGCTTGAAGCCCATGGCGCGGCGGGTCTGGTCGCCCACGCCGGGCGTTTCGACCTTGATCACGTCGGCGCCCATGTCGCCCAGCAGCATGCAGCAATAGGGGCCGGCCATGATCTGGCTGACGTCAAGGACGCGGATGCGGGAAAGTGGAAGAGTCATTGCAGTCGGAAGGAAGAGATGGGGAAGACGGGTTCAGCGGCCGACGAAGCTGGGGCGCTGCTTGGCCAGAAAGGCCTGGAAGCCGATTTGGAAATCCTCGGTCTCGAAGCACTCGTAGGCGACTTCCTGCTCGGCGTCGGTCAGCGATCCGGGCTGGGCCAGCCGGTGGACGAAGCCCTTGTGCCAGCGCGCCACCAGCGGTGCGCCGGCAGCGATGCGGCGGGCCGCGGCATAGCCTTCTTCCAGCACGGCTGCATCGGGCACCACGCGGTTGATCAGTCCTTTCTGCATGGCTTCCGCCGCGTCGAACACGCGGCCTTCGAGAACGATCTCCAGCGCCACGGCGCGGCCGGCGAGCGCGACGAGGGCGCCCAGCTCGCCGTAGGACATCACCAGGCCCAGGCGGTTGATCGGGGCGCCGAAACGGCTGGACTCGCCGCAGATGCGCATGTCGCAGACCGCGGCCAGTTCCAGCCCGCCGCCGACACAGGCACCCTGGATGACGGCCAGCGTTGGATGCCGGCTCTCGGATACCGCTTTCATGGCCCGGTTCGTCACCTTCCCATAGGCCATGGCCTGGGCCTTGTTCAGCCGGGTGCGGGGAAACTCCTCGATGTCGGCACCCGCCGAGAAGGCCCGCTCCCCCGAGCCCCGCACCACGATGCAGCGGACCGAGTCATCGGCCTCCAGTTCCTGCATCAGGTCGCCCAGGCGCTGCCACATCTCCAGGTTCATGGCGTTCATCTTGTGTGGGTTGTTCAGCGTGAGGGTGACGATCTGCTGTTCGTCGCGGGAGAGGAGGATGGCGTCTTCCATGGTTCAAATGCCTTTGTCGAATGGGGCGATGGGGTCACGCATGGAAAAAAGTGTAGGAAAGGCGCTGCTGGCTCTCAACCGAGAAAAACTGGGCGTCTGCACAAGAAAAATTCAGCCTGCAGTGCATGAGAAAATCTCGTCGATCGCTTGAGTTAATCCACGTTGTTGCGCGTGATCGCGACTTCTAAACTTTCTGCCAAACAAGCCTGCCAACCCCTACGGACTGGCCCGGAAAAGCAGGCCCTGGACAAGGAAATCAAGGAGGCAGCACATGCAACGACGTCAATTTCTGGCCGCCACAGGGCTGGCCGCCCTGCACGGGATTTCGCTGGCAAGCGAGACCGAAGCGCTGCTGCCCAAGACCCCGATCCGGATCATTGTGGGATTTCCGCCGGGCGGCGGAACCGACGTCATGAGCCGTGTGCTTTCGCAGCAGCTGAGCCTGCGCTGGAACCGTACCGTTATCGTCGAAAACAAGGCGGGCGCTGCGGGCGTCATCGCTGCGGAGTACGTTGCGAAGCAGCCGCCGGACGGCGCTACCCTGCTGATGACCAATTTCAGCAATCACACCATTGCCCCCAGCCTCTATCCAAAGATCGGCTATGTCGCGGAACGCGATTTCACACCCATTGTGCTTGTGGGCACTACGCCCTGCCTGCTCATCTGCCGAAAGGAGCAGCTCGCGCAGACGATTGCCGAGATCATTCAGCGCTGCAAGGAAAACCCGGGCACGGTGAGCTTCGGGTCGTCGGGGCCTGGCTCCATCCAGCATCTGGCGCTGGAGATGTTCCAACTGCGCGCCGGAGTGAAGGCGCTGCACACCCCGTATCGCGGCTCCGCGCCCATGATTTCGGACCTGATGGGCGGCCAGATCGACTACAGCTTTGAAACCATGACTTCGGCCGCTCCCCATGTGAAGAGCGGCAAGGTGGTGGCGATCGCCCAGACGGGGCTGGCACACGCCAAGGCACAGCCGGACGTTCCCACGGTGGCGGAGAGCGGGTTCCCGGGTTTTGACGCCAAGGTCTGGTATGGCCTTGCCGGCCCGCGCGGCTTGCCGGATGCCCTGGTGCAAGCCATGAACAAGGATGTGAACGAGGCACTGCTGGTCCCTGCGGTAGCAGAAAAGCTGGTGTCGTTCGGTGCCGAGGATGGCGGCGGATCCGCCGCCCAATTCAACGCTTTCATTGCCAGCGAAAAGAAGAAATGGACGCAGGTGATTCGTGATGCAAAGGTGACGGTCTGAAGATGAATACGGAAAAATTTGTAATCGATTGCTCTCTTCCCGAGGACCGGGCCGCAGCGGCCCTGGTGGGCCGGGTGTGGCGCCCGCAAGGCGCAGAGGGCCGCCTGGAAGGCCCGTGTGTCGTGGCGGTGCGCGGCGGGCGGCTCGTCGATCTGAGCCGGCAGGTGGCGACGATGTCCGACCTGCTGGAGCGCGACGACCGGCTGCAGCTGGTCCTGAATGCAGGAGGCGAGGACCTGGGGCCGGTGGAGGACTGGCTGGCCAGCAGCCTGTGCCACGGCGGCGATCCGCGGCATCCGCATCTGCTGGCGCCCTGCGATCTGCAGGTCGTGAAGGCGGCTGGCGTGACCTTCGCGGCCAGCATGCTGGAGCGGGTGATCGAGGAGCAGGCCAGGGGCGAGCCCGAGAAGGCGCATGCCATACGGGCCTCGATGACGGCCATCGTGGGAGAAGACCTGTCGGCCATCAAGCCGGGCTCTGATGAGGCGCGCAAGCTCAAGGAGGTGCTGTCCGCCCAGGGGCTGTGGTCGCAGTACCTCGAGGTAGGCATAGGGCCCGATGCCGAGGTGTTCACCAAGGCGGCGCCGCTGTCGTCGGTAGGGCATTGCACGGCGGTCGGCCTGCATCCGGCATCGCACTGGAACAACCCGGAGCCGGAGATCGTGCTGGCCGTGAACTCGCGCGGCAAAATCGTGGGCGCGACCCTGGGCAACGACGTGAACCTGCGCGACTTCGAGGGGCGCAGCGCATTGCTGCTCGGCAAGGCCAAGGACAACAATGCCTCCTGCGCCATCGGTCCCTTTGTGCGCCTGCTGGACCAGCATTTCACGCTTGAGGACATAGCCTGCGCCGAGGTGCAGCTGACAGTCTCCGGCACGGACGGTTTTGTGCTGAACGGCAGCAGTTCTATGCAATACATCAGCCGCTCGCCCGAGGGCCTGGTCCGGCATGCGATGGGCCGGCACCACCAGTACCCCGACGGCATCTTCCTGCTCTGCGGAACCATGTTTGCCCCGACTGAGGATCGCGGCGCGCCGGGGGCCGGTTTTACCCACCATATGAACGACCAAGTCTGCATCTACAGCGCCAGGCTGGGCGGGCTGTTCAACCCCGTCGGGCTCAGCGACCAGTTGCCGGCCTGGACCTTCGGTATCGGCGCGCTGATGCGCAATCTGGCCGCGAGAAAGCTGATCTGACATGAGTTTTCCTAATATTGGTTTTGTCGGCATAGGCCTGATGGGCGAGGCCATGACGCTGCGCCTGCGCGATCTCGGCTATCCGGTCTTTGTCTCGAACCGCGAGCCCGAGCGGCTGGCCGCGGTGGCGGCTGCGGGCGCTACGGCGCTGGCATCGCCGGCTCAGGTGGCCCGGCAGTGCGATGTGGTGCTGATGTGCGTGCTCGATGATGCGGCGGTCGACTTCTGCACCCGGGGGCCGCAGGGCATTGCGCAGGCTGAAGGGGGAGCGGGCAAGCTGATCATCGATTTTTCGACCATCTCGCCCCGCACCACGCGGGACCTGGCAGCGTATGCGCGCCAGCATGCGGGTATGAACTGGATGGATGCACCGGTGTCTGGCGGGCCGCAAGCGGCACGCGACGGCCAGCTCACCATCATGGCGGGCGGCAGTGCGGAGGATTTCGAGCGGGCGCGCCCGGTGCTGGAAGCGTTGGGCAGCCAGGTGTCGCTGATGGGCCCGGCAGGTGCCGGCCAGACGGCAAAGATCATCAACCAGGCCATCGTCGGCGTGGGCTTTGTGCTCATGAGCGAGGCCGCCTTGCTGGCCGAGGCTTCCGGCATCGACGCGGCGCGGTTGCCGGCTTGCCTGAAAGGCGGGTTTGCGGACAGCGTGCTGCTGCAGAAGGTCTATCCGCGCATCCATGAGCGCCGCTTTGATCCACCCATTGGCTATGCGCGCCAGCTGTCCAAGGACATGGACGCGGTGCAGGCGTTTGCGCGCGATGCCGATTGCGATCTGCCCATGGTGCAGGAGGCTGCGCGGCTCTTCGCACGCTATGTGGAGGGCGGCGCCGCGATCGCCGATTCGGCCTCCATCATCCGCCTGTACGAAATGGGGCAGGCCAGAAATCAGGATCGCCAGGGCGGCAACGAGGGAGAGGGCGCATGAAGCAGACCATCACCTGCGTAGAAGACCTGCGCGTGCTGGCGCAAAAGCGCGTGCCGCGCATGTTCTACGACTATGTGGACGTGGGCTCCTGGACCGAGAGCACTTACCGGGCCAATTCCGCGGACTTCCAGAGCATCCTGCTGCGCCAGCGCGTGGCGCTCGATCTGTCACAACGCTCGGTGCGTTCGACCATGGTGGGGCATGACGTGGCGATGCCGGTGGCCATCGCGCCCACGGGCCTTACCGGCATGCAGCATGCGGACGGTGAGATCCTAGCCGCCCGCGCGGCCAAGGCCTTTGGCGTGCCGTTCACGCTGTCCACGGTCAGCATCTGCTCCATCGAGGATGTGGCCGAGGGTACGGACGGCCATCCCTTCTGGTTCCAGCTGTATGTGATGCGCGACCGTAAGTTCGTGCAGCGGCTGATGGAGCGGGCCGAGGCCGCAGGCTGTTCGGCATTGGTGGTGACGCTGGACCTGCAGATCAGCGGCCAGCGCCACAAGGACCTGAAGAACGGGCTTTCCGCGCCACCCAAGCTCAGCCTGCTCAATCTGCTGAACATGGCCGGCAAGCCGCGCTGGTGCCTGGGCATGCTGGGCACCCGCCGGCACAGCTTCGGCAACATCATTGGCCACGTCGATGGGGTGGACAGCATGACTTCGCTGGCCGAATGGAGTTCGCAGCAGTACGACCCCGCGCTGAGCTGGGACGACATTGCCTGGATCCGCCGCCTGTGGAAGGGCAAGCTGATCCTCAAGGGCATACAGGACGTGGAGGATGCGCGTCTGGCCGTGGCCAGCGGCGCCGATGCCGTGATCGTCTCCAACCACGGCGGGCGGCAGCTCGATGGCGCGCCGTCCTCCATCCGCGCACTGCCGGCCATCGCCGAGGCGGTTGGCCAACACATCGAGGTCCATATGGACGGCGGCGTGCGCTCGGGCCAGGACGTGCTCAAGGCCATTGCCCTGGGCGCCAAGGGCGTCTACATCGGGCGGGCCATGCTCTACGGCCTGGGCGCCATGGGCGAGCAGGGCGTGGCCCGGACGCTGGAAATCATCCGTAAGGAGCTAGACCTGACGATGGCGTTTTGCGGAAAAACGGACATCAGGAATGTGGACGCATCCATTCTGCTTTTCTCTTGAGAACGAATTTAAGAGCGTGTTCACGATCTCTACGCGGCGCGAGGAGATCGTGAACACACTCTTACAACACCTAACCGGAGACACTCATGAACCATTCCCTTGCCCAAACCATGTCGGCGGCTCGCCGCAAGCAGCTGCTTGCCGGCATAGGCCTGCTGTCGCTGGCCGCCGCTCCAGCCTTGGCCCAGCCCGGCGCCTATCCGCAGCACTCGATAGAGCTGGTCGTGCCCTACCAGGCCGGCGGCGGTGCCGACGTGATGGCTCGGGCCTTCTCCAAGGCCGCGGCCAAGGTGATGCCCCAGGGCATCGTCGTCGTCAACAAGCCCGGCGCGGCCGGCGTGATCGGCTGGCAGGAGGTCATCCGCGCCAAGCCGGACGGCTACAAGCTGGCACTGACCACGGTGGAAGTGACTTTTCTGCATTACCTGGGCCTGGCCAAGTTCGACCAGCATGCGCTGCGCCCGATTGCCAAGCTGAATGCGGACCCCGCCGTGATCGTGGTGCGCAGCGATGCGCCGTATGCGAGCATCGAGGACTTCCTGGCACAGGCGCGCAAGCCTGATTCCAACGTACAGATAGGCAACGCAGGCCAGGGTTCCATGTGGCACATGGCCTCGGCCGCATTGGCCGAAAAGGGCAAGGCCAAGTTCAACTACATCCCCTACCAGGGCGGCTCGCCGGCACTGCTGGCGCTGCTAGGCAGGCATATCGATGCCGTGATCGCGAGCGCACCGGAAGTGATTCCCTATGTCAATTCGGGCAAGCTCAAGGCGCTGGGCGTGATGTCGGAAAAGCGGATCAAGGGACTGGAGAACACGCCCACCATGCGTGAGAAGAACATGGACCTGGTGCTGGGCACTTGGCGCGGTCTGGCCGTGCCCAAGGACACGCCGGAGCCGGTGGTCCAGGTGCTGCGCGAGGTCGCGGAGAAATCCATGCGCGATCCGGAGCTGCGCCAGGTGATGGAAAAGCAGTTCTTCACCACCGACACCTATGAGGATACTGCCGCCTTCACCAAGAGCATGGCCAAAGAGAGCGCGGAGCTCAAGGTGATTGCCAGCGGCATCTCGCTGCAATAAACACGTTCCAGCACGCATTGAAGGCTGGCCGCTTAGTCTAGCCAATTGACCCGATTGCCCGGCCGCCACGCACTTGTCGTCTTGCACCCAGCGGGACGGATCGAAGTGAAGGTGGAATTGGAGGGGGAGGGCGCTGCGGCTACTGTAACAAGAGCGGCCCTCGTTCGATCGGCACGCAAAATCATAGAAGGCCAGCTCCATCTGCCCGATTATGTCTTCTCGCGGCCGGAAGGCAGCCGAGCAAAGCAGGCATCGTCTCGGCATTCGCTGCGGATTATCGTACCCACCCGTGCGGGGGGCGGCAACGATCTTGGTCGCCCACATGAAGCGCGAGCCTGGAAGGTTTCGCTACGCGTCCGCAGGGGACGGTACACCGCCCCACTTTGCCGCAGGGCTTTTCCAACTGGCCACTGGTACTTCGGTGCGCAGTACCACCTTCGAGGGCGCAGCGCCTGCCATCGCGTCGACCATTGACGGACAGACACAGGTTATGTTCGCCAGCCTGCTGACAGCGTATCGGCCAGTGGGTGCCGGTCAGTTGCGAGCCCTGGCAGTCGCCGGACCCAAACGTCTGCCAGTGCTGCCAGAAGCACCGACGCTTGCGGAGTTGGGCGTTAGGGGCATGGAATTGACTCAGTGGTATGGTCTGTTCGCCCCGGCGGGAACCGCTGCCACGATGGTGGAACAGCTCAATGGCGCCTTGTCTGCAGTCCTACGGGATCCAGAGGTCAAAGCGGGCTTCGAGAGGTATGGCGCAACCCCCGAGCCAGGCGGTCCTGAGCTGCTCGCAAGACGGGTAGAGACTGAACTAGAGCGCTGGCAGCGCATTATTAAGGTGTCAGGTCTTGCGCCTTCGTCGATCGACGGTGACCCAGTGCAACAGTTTCTGGAGCCCTGCTAAATTGCCTCGCAAGGGTGGTGGTCGGTACCCGATGTGGTGCTTGAAACTGGGCACGCTCGATAGGTGGGTTTCGCCTGCCGTGAAGGAGAGCGTGCAAAGGTTGGGGAGGCCACCAAGAAAGTGCCGCTTAGGGACCGCGCCGGTTGTGTGTGGACTAGGCTGATCGGTATCGCAACGGTCGGAGCAAACTATGCGGTTGATCATCGAAGCCAGGTTGGCGGACGAGGGCAGCGATAATGGCCAGGGCGTCGACGGCGTTTTGGCAGTGATTGAGCGCTGTGACGGTAGTCTTGCGGATCTGGGCCTGACCCTCGCGGAGGGCCGGTCGCTGTTGGCCAAGGTTCAGACCGAGTTGGTTTCGAAACAGGTCGCGGGATGGCTCTCGGGCCAGACTCGTTGTCGGTGTTGCGGGGCGGCCTTGAGCCACAAGGACCGCCGATCGACGGTGGTGCGCACGGTGTCGCACGCGGCAGGATTCTCGATTGGTTCCACATCGCTATGAAGTTCAAGGCGGCGCAGCGTTCCGTGTTCGGCAGTAAGGTCATCGATTCACTGGAACGAGAGTCGATAGAGACCGAAATCATGCACGCCAAGTGGCTCGCATGGCATGGCAAGGGCCGCAAAGCGTTGGAGCGCATCAAGGCATTGGACGCGCAGCTCCTGACGAGGACGGGGTATGAACTCAGTACGCTGTGGTGGAACCTAGATAGAGTCTGCGGGTACCTTCGGAGCAACGCGTCCACGTTGGTCAACTACGGCGGCCGGCATCGAAAGGGCTTGCCGATCAGCGGCGGAGTCCGCTGTGAATCAGGTCATCAGCCAACGCCTGGCTAAGAAGCGACAGATGCGCTGGACGGACGAGGGGGCGCACTGCATGGTCCAGGTCAGGGTGGCGGTTTTGAACGGAGAACTCTCACCCGAGCGCATCTCCGCACTGGCGATCGGCTCGCGTCACAGCAGATGCTTCAATAATGTTTCCCCCCGCCGGCATCAGCCAGACAGAATCGACCGCGACATCCTCGTCGCAATCCAGGGCGCCTGACGAAACGGTCTCCCCAAATTTTGCACGCTCTCACTTGGATCGAAGGCAAAAGTGTCATTTCGCACGCAGTCCGCATGAATTTTGCCACTTCGCATCCTAGACTTCGAGAGCTGAGAGCTGAGAGCTGAGAGCTGAGAGCTGAGAGCTGAGAGCTGTCCGTTAGTTCTTGATCTGATGGTAAATTTTCCGCATTTCACGCAACCGGTCGCGCTTGTTTGACCGTCTGGCGCACACCCATTGGAAGCCTTTAGCCCGAGGCTGGGACGACGATTGACGGGTCGGGAAGCTGCGCGCTCCCGAAATTGCCTCAAACAAAAAGGGGAACCTAAAATGCGCCATTTCGCTGCACTGGGTTGTCTGACGGCTGTCGTTTTGTCCATTCAGGCCGCGCCGCTGCCCGACTCGAACCGGCCGGCACCCGGCACGGAGGCAGCGCGTTCGGCCCGCCTAGTCGACCGTGACGGCGACCGGGTCTCCGATGATCTGCAGGCGCGGATCGCGGCGGCACGGCCAGGTGACCTCGTCCGTGTCGTCGTCACGTTCAGCGGCCCGGGCACTGCGGCCACGGCGCGGCAGGCGGTCGGTGCTTTCACGCTGGACCGCGAATTCAGGATCATCCGCGGATTCTCCGCCACCATGACGACCGCCCAGATAAGGGCGCTGGCGCAGCAGCCTGGCGTGCGGCGGATCGAGGAGGACTTCACCGTTTCGACCAAGCTCAACGCCGCCCGCGCCGACTTCGGCACGGAAGCGGCACGCGCCAGCTTCGGGGTTGACGGCGCCGGCATCAAGGGTTGCATCGTCGACACGGGCGTCGATCCGAACCACGAGCAGCTTGACGCGCGACCGATCCCGTTCTTTGATGTCATCAATGGACGGACCAGTGCATATGATGACCACGGCCACGGCACCCACGTCGCGTCGATCGCCTTCGGCGACGGCACGGGCGGCTCGGGCGCCGCCACCTACAAGGGCGTGGCGCCCGGCGCAGCGATCTACGCGGCCAAGGTGCTCGACCAGTCCGGCTCCGGACTCGAGAGCCAGGTCATCGCCGGCATCGACTGGTGCGTGTCCCAAGGGGTGCGGATCATTTCCATGAGTCTGGGCTCCAGCGCGCCGTCAGACGGACAGGACTCCCTGAGCCAGGCCGTCGATGCAGCGGTGAGCAGCGGTGCTGTCGTGGTGGTGGCGGCCGGAAATTCCGGCGACGAACCAGGGACGGTCGGCTCGCCCGGGGCCGCAGCGCAAGCCATCACCGTGGCGGCATGCGCGGAGTGGTCCGCTCCCGCCGGCGCGCCCAACCATTCGGACGGCATCTACGTGACGCCGTTTTCGAGCCGGGGACCGACGCTGGATAGCCGTGTCAAGCCGGACATCTGTGCACCCGGACTGACCATCACGGCTGCAGAGGCCGGCACGGTCAGCGGTTATGTAACCTACAGTGGCACCTCCATGGCCACGCCGTTCGTCTCCGGCATCGTCGCCCTGGCGCTACAGGCGAATCCGATCCTGTCGCCAGCGGGCCTGCGGCAGAAGCTCGAAGCCACGGCGCAGGACCGCGGCCCCGCCGGCAAGGACAATGATATCGGCGCCGGGCTCCTTGACGGCTACGCCCTGGTGGCCAGCGCCAAGGGGGGCACCAGCTACCAGCCGACCGTCTTTCCGACGTATCGCAGGGTCACCGGCAGCGTGGCGAATCATGGTCAGTGGAGCTACACGTTCTCCATCGCCCAGGCTGACCTCGGTGTTCCCATCGGTGCCATGGTCACCATTAACGGCCAGGCGAAATGCATCCTGCCGCTATTGGGCGGCTGCTTCGCCGCGCAGTGGGATCCCGATCTCGACGCCCGGCTGCTGGACCCCAATGGCGTCGTGCTGTCCGAGAGCCTGTGCATGGCCGGCGTCGAATGCGGTGGCATCGGCCGTCAGGAAACGCTGCACGCACTGCCAACCGTGGCCGGGACGTACACCATCCAGGTGTCCCCGTCCGAGGACAGCGTGAACCTGGGCAAGGGCGGCAGCTTCGCCCTGGACCTGTCGAGCGGCCCTCGAGCCGACATCGCGAGTCTGCCCGTGGTGCACGTGGGCGGCCTGAGCGCCAGCAGCACCGGAAACAAGACGGGATGGACCACCACCGTCACGGTCACGGTGCACGATGCCAGCCACAACCCGGTGCCGAACGCAACCGTGAGCGGAACCTGGAGCGGCGGCTACAGCGGGAGCTCGGCCTGCACCACGGGCGCCGGCGGACAGTGCATGGTCACGAGCGGAACGATCTCCAAGCGAAAGAACAGCGTGACCTTCGCCGTGACCAACATCACCGGCACGCTCACCTACCAGGCCAGCAGCAACGACATGACAAGCGTCACGGCGACAAAGCCGTGATGCGTTCGCGCTCGGCCGCGACCGGCATTGCTTCGATCTCAGCCCTGACCGCGTTCCACAGGTCGTGGCTCAGGTAGCGCGTGATCCGCGGCCGCGTGGGGGGGCGCCCCGGCGGGCGAGCGCGAGCGGATTGCCCGGCCAGGTAGCCGGCTTCGGTCAGCCACGCGAACACTCGTTAAGGATAGCCAGCGCCTGGCGCACGCTGGGGGGGCGCGAGCTTGCCTTGGCTCGTTTCGGGACAGGAAAATGGGGCTCCCGCACTTTGTGTGACGGCCGAGTCGAGGGCTTGATTTCGGGCCGGTTTGGCCGTACGTTGATCGTTACCATGAGGCAAGTTCTCGGTAGGATCGATCGTATTCTCGGCCGTGTGGGTAAGCGGTTCGTCTCCAGCGACGCGTGCGGGGAAACCATTACTGTCGAAGCCTGCAGTACGGTTCGCGCGGCACCTTGTCCGGCCTGCCATCGTTGGAGTCACCGACTCCACGGTCGCTATATGCGCAGGCTGGAAGAACGTCCGATGCTCAAGCAGCGGGTCGTTCTCGCTATTGAGGTGCGTCGCTTCAAGTGTACGAACGCCAATTGCCCCCGTCGTACGTTTGCCGAGAACATCCACGCCTTGGCCGGCCGGTATCAACGTCGTACGCGATCGCAGGCTCGGGCTTTGCACGCGCTGGGCCACGCCCTCGGTGGTGAGGCGGCGGCCCGGCTTGCTGACTTGTTGGGCTTGCGCACCAGTGCCGACACCGTGCTGCGGGAATTGCGCAGGGTACCTGAGCGCAAGCGCAAACCACGACCGCGGGTCGTCGGCATCGATGACTGGGCGATCGCGCGCGGTCACCAGTACGGAACGATCATCGTCGACCTGGAGCGACGTGAGCCCGATAGGGAAGCCATTGCGGTGGCTGCGTGGATACGTGCGCACCCATCGATCGAGATCGTCGCCAGGGACCGGGCCGGGGCCTACTCCGAGGCGGTCGACATCGCGCTGCCGGCAGCCAGGCAAGTCTCGGATCGCTGGCATCTGCTGAGCAACCTGCGCGACAACGTCGAGAGGCTGCTATACCGACTCGGGCCGCAACTGCGCCAAGCCGCGTAGCAAGTCGTGGTCGGTGGCGTGACCCTGGGCCGGCAGGGGGCGCTGAGCCGCAACTCACTCCGGTCATGGCAGCGTCTGAGCGATCAGAGACGCGCCGCGCGGCAGGCGCTGTACGAGCGGGTGATGGCATTACGCGCCCAGGGCGGCACGCTCAAAGGATTCGCACGCGAGCTCTCAATCAGCAATGTAACCGTGCAGAAGTTCGTCCACGCGGGGGCATTCCCCGAGCGCGCGCCCAAGGCTCGGGGTCCGACGCCTTTGGATCCCTATCGCGACTATATCGAGGAACGAATCGCCCAGGGCTGTCGCTTTCCTGAGCTGATCTGGCAAGAACTCAAGCAGCGAGGCTAGAAGGGTAGTCCCGCCTGCGTGCAGAGTTGCGTGGCCTGCCTTCTCTTTCCGCAGGGCAAGGCACCGCTTGTCCAAGTACCCGTCCGTACGATGCCGTGCCCGTCGGCTCGGCGCGTATTCGGACGGCTTTTCGGATAGAGAAAGCTCGCTGTCGCGGAGCCAAAGCGCGCAGACCACGAGCGCTTCGTGCAGGCGCTGTGCAAGATCGAACCCGTGGTGGGCGAGGTCCGCAGCCTGGCGCGAGAGTTTCTCGGACTCATGCACCGGCGAAGTCTGCGACATTTCGATCGATGGTTGAAACGTCTGTCGTGCTGCGACGCTGCGGAAATGCGTCGGTTCGCGCAAAGCCTGCGCGCCGACCTGCCGGCAGTGCGGGCGGCCTTCAAGCTGCCATGGAGCAATGGCCAGACCGAGGGTCATGTCAACCGGCTCAAGCTCCTCAAGCGCCAAATGTATGGCCGCGGGAATATCGAGCTTCTGCGGCTGCGGGTGTTGAAGCCGAACTGAATGACCGGCCTGCTTGTACTGCTGGACCCGCTAGTCCGGTCGCCATCGCAGGCGCGCGAGTTCGTGCGGGCAAGGACGAGGCTGGCGGGCTCGCCCATCAACGATGGTCTCGAAGGCTAAGCTTGTAACGCAGGTACCACCGCGCGCACAGAACGATGACTTCGCGGTCGAAGTGCCGCCCGTTGAACAACCAGTCGATGTCTCTCAGCGTACTCATTGCGGCTAGCACTTGTCAAAAAGCACATTGGCCCCTCCGATTTGCACCCGAACCGTCAGGCGCGGCCGGCAACTTCCCTTGCGGCGGGCAGGCGCTGGTCCATCGCGCCTCGAGCGCGATGCCGAGAAAGGCGGCAATCACCAGGATCTGTCCGCTCAGCATATGCTCGCCGTGATGCACAAGGCAGCCCCGCGCGCGGCTTTCAGCAGCGCCGCATCGCCATCGCGTACGACCGCCTCGCAGACCAGTGTGCCGCGGGCCAGCTGTTCGGCGGCAAGCGGCAGTGCATCGCTGTCCTGCAGCCCCCAGTGAGGTGGCGTTGACGACTACGTCGAAATCGCCTGGATCGGCTTCCCCGCCGCGTATCGTCACGGAGGGCAGGGCGCGACGCAGCCCCCCTCGGCCAGCTCGGCCGCGCGCCCGGCTGAGCGGTTGTGGATGACGAGTTCCACAGGTTGTTCGCGCGCAATTGCGTAGGCCATGGTCTTGCCGGCGCCGCCCGCGCCGATCTGGTACAGATCGCTCGTTCGGCCGTTCGACCGGATTCGTGAATGGATTACAGGGAGATGGCGCCCATGATGTTCGATGAAGAGCCGGTCGCCTTCGACGATATCTTGCCAAGATCAAAAAGCTCGAAACAGCCATCAATAGCTAGCACAAGAGGACACGAGCAGTCCGTCGCGACTAGCGATTGGCCTACGCGAAACTGATATTTTTGTTATGCGTCATAATAATTTAACATAATATACATTATGCGAGTTTCGAGTGTCAGGGCCAAATAGAATTGTCGTACCTGGGCCAATTAGACATGTCGTACTCCCTTGTCAGGACTGGCATGCTGGCGGCTTTCCGTCTGTCCGAGACCGGAGGCCGCGATGCGCAAGCCCGAGACCCTCACGATGACGATGCGCGAACTCGATCGGCTCAAGGTGATCCAGGCCGTGGTCGACCATGGCTTGGCGGTCTGGCGCGCCGCCGAGAAGCTCGGCTTGTCGCGGCGTCAGGTGGAACGTCTGGTGCTGCGCTACCGTGAGGATGGTCCGAGTGGCCTGGGCTCACGCAAGCGTGGTCGAGACAGCAATCGCCAGCTCCCGCCCGGCCTCGAATCCCGTGTCCGCGGGCTGATCCGCGACAGCTATGCCGACTTCGGCCCGACCCTGACGTGCGAGAAGCTGCGCGAGCGCCATGGCATCGACCTGGCCAGAGAGACCGTACGCCGCATCATGATCGACGCCGGCTTCTGGATCCCGCGCAAGCTGCGTCCGCCCAAAGTGCATCAGCCGAGGAACCGCCGCGCCTGCCTGGGCGAACTCGTGCAGATCGACGGATCCGACCACGCCTGGTTCGAGGACCGGGCGCCGGCTTGCACGCTGCTGGTCTACGTCGACGACGCGACCGGGCGGCTGATGCAGCTGCAGTTCGTGCCATCGGAATCCACGCAAGCCTATTTCACGGCTACGCGCGCCTATGTCGAGCGCCACGGCAAGCCGATGACCTTCTACAGCGACAAGGCCGGCATCTTCCGGGTCAATGCTAGGGACGCCGCCGAAGGTCGCGGCTACACCCAGTTCGGGCGCGCGCTGTTCGAGCTCAACATCGACATCCTGTGCGCCAATTCGAGCCCGGCCAAGGGCCGGGTCGAGCGGATGAACGGCACGTTGCAGGACCGGCTGGTCAAGGAGCTGCGCCTGCGCGGGATCAGCAGCATGGAAACCGCCAACGCCTTTGCCCCGTATTTTATGGCCGACTTCAACGCGCGCTTTGCCAAGGTGCCCAAGCGCGACTTCGATGCGCACCGGCCGCTGCGCGGCGACGAGGACCTGACGCGCATCTTCAGCTGGCGCGAGCGGCGCAAAGTGTCGGCCAGCCTCACGCTGCAATACGACAAGGTGATGTACCTGCTCGAGGACCGCCCCGAGCACCGGCGCCTGATCCACCGTTATCTCGAGGTCGCTGAGTATCCGGACGGCCGGATCGAGTTGTGGGCCGATGGCGCCGCCCTGCCCTACACCACCTATGACCGGCTGGGCGAGATCGACCAGGGCGCGATTGTCGACAACAAGCGGCTCGGGCACGTGCTTGACCTCGCCGCCAAAGTGCAGGCGCTGCGCGACAGCCGGCAAACCGTAGGGCCGTCGCGCACGCTGGCCGGCGAGCCGCCGCGCCCGCACCAGCCGGCGCCGAACACCAAGCCCCAGCGGCTGATCAACCGGCTCGATCTGGAGCGCGCGCTCGCTGCGGCCCCGCTCAATCAGAAGGCAGACATTTTAACGTTGCCCACCGCGCTGCCACCGCCCCACCCTCGGCCAGACTCGGTCGTCTCAGGCCAGCACCACCGCCCCACCAAAAACCCGCAAAAGACTCCAACCCCGCACAAAAAGCACGCCCGCACCGACATTTGAATTTGGCTGACATCCCGACAAGTCAAAACCGGCTGGACAGCAGCAGATGTTGGCCGTTTTTCTAATGTCGTACTTGGGATGAATTCAGTCCTCTAACGTAAAGTTGTCCGGTAACTCGACGTAAAGGTGTCATGCATTGATCTATGAGACGCTTTTTATCTTTTCCGTACTGCTTTACGTCGCGGTTTAGCTGCCCGACTTGGGTTCGGGCGCGGCTTATCTTCCCGCTCGGGAAGAAATCCTCGGCTTTGAGTCCCTGGGCGGCTTGGTTTTGGCCATCTCACGTTGGATGGCAGCGCTCTGGCGACTACGTGTAGTTCCCACTGAGGTCACTTCGGCCAACATTCTGACTCGCCCACTGGAATCCGCTTTACCATCACAGATGGGAACGGAACGGCGTCTTAGCCAGATCTGCTATGTCACTGCAACAGAAAATGCGGCTTTTGTCGGCCTGCCTGCCGGCCGGGCTTCCTTACGTCGAGACTGAAGTCGGCTCCTACCTTTACCTGCACGACGTCCCGTACGAATTGGAGAGCATCCTTGCTCGTTGGCTACTGCTCCGGCCTGAGCTTACAGACAGAGATCTCTCAACCTGCGTTCTGGTCGAGGGTGGCAAGGGTTTAGCCATTACTCGGGAAGGATGGGAAAGTTTCCTCTGCTGGCTCGTCGAAACACTTCGAGCCAAGCTTGACGACATGGAGCAAGCCCAGTAGCAACGCCTTCGCGCCCCCTTTTTTGGCCGCCTTCAGTGTCACGACGGAAGGCACGGCGCATAAAGGTGTCCATCCGGTGAACCAATCAAGCAAGGAACCACTATGTTGCGGGTACGCATTGAACTGCGGTGATGCGATGCTCCGCAAACAGGCGGTCGAGCAGCGCGCGGTCGCGCACATCACCTTTGACAAAATGCGGGGTTTTTCCCGAAATTGCGGCAATTCGCTCGACCACTATCTGATTGCTGTTGCACAGATTATCCAGGCCGATGACATCGGCCCCGCCGTCAAGCAGCGCCACCCACATATGCGATGCGATATATCCGGTGGCGCCAGTCAGCAGCAGTGACTCAGACATGAGGATTTTTCAGGTTGAAGAAGATGGGTTAAGGAAGCCTCATACAGCCCTTGCTATCGGCGCAGGTGCGCAAGCCTGCCATGTTCAATGGGCAAGCACATACTCAGAAGGGCAGCCGCGCATCCGGCTTCTCGGCCAGGATCATACGTTTGAATTCAGCCTGGATCCTCGCCAGCGCGGCGTCGTTGTCCGCCTCGAACCGCATCACCACCACCGGGGTGGTATTGGACGGACGGGCCAGACCGAAGCCATCGGCGTACTCGACACGCACGCCGTCGATGGTGATGACCTCACGAGCGCCCTCAAACTTCGCGTTGGCCCTGATCTTGTCCAGCAGCGTGAACGGCTCGCCCTCGGCGCACTTGAGCTGGAGCTCTGGCGTATTGTTGGCGTTCGGCAGCGCATTCAGCATGGCGCTGGGGTCAGCATGACGCGACAGGATTTCCAGCAGGCGCGCGCCCGTGTACAAGCCGTCATCAAAACCGTACCAGCGATCCTTGAAGAACACGTGCCCGCTCATCTCGCCGGCGATCGGTGCGCCGGTTTCCTTGAGCTTGGCCTTCACCAGCGAATGGCCGGTCTTCCACATTAGCGGCTCGCCGCCATGCTGGCGAATCCACGGGGCCAGCTTGCCCGTGCACTTGACGTCGTAGATCACCTGCGCGCCGGGGTTGCGCGACAGGATCTCCTCGGCAAACAGCATCAGCTGGCGATCCGGGAAGATAACCTGGCCGTCCTTGGTCACCACGCCGAGGCGGTCGCCGTCGCCATCAAAGGCCAGGCCCAGCTCGCAATCGGTCTCGCGCAGGCACTTCATCAGGTCCTGCAGATTCTCGACGTGGGCCGGGTCCGGATGGTGGTTGGGGAAATGGCCGTCGACCTCACAGAACAGCTCGGTCACCTCGCAGCCCAGGCCACGAAACAGGTCGCCCACGAAGGCGCCGGCGACACCGTTGCCGGCGTCCCTCGTCAGCGCGGTGCGGCCTTGTGATAGCGGCTTGGCCGTATCGTGGCATGATCCCTCCATCGCAAGATTTGCGGCCCCCGCTATCGCCCAACAATCCGCTTGGCCAACGCTTTCGCATAAGGCGGCGTAATGCCATGCAGGATGTCCCGTGCGGTTAAGCCGTACCGCTCGCCCGGCCGCGTCTGGAAGCGTGTGGAATGCTCATCGGCAGCATCCGGCTCGGGCCGGCCGTTGGAGTAGTAGTAGAGCGCGATCGACCGTCGCGTGACGCCTCGCGGGCACGCAAGGGGTTCGGGATGCCCGTGCCATGAGCACTCATTGGTATTGAAGACGACCAGCCGGTTTCCGATCGGCGCGATCTTCCGCACGCAGCGCTGGACCTCGTTGTCCCACAGTTGCAGATGGCCGGCCCAACTGTCCTCCCACTTGTCATTGAGATACAGCAGCACATTGAGCCGCCGGTCAAGCTTCCATTCGAGATGGTAGTTGTAGTCGATATGCAGGCCCAGGTGGCCTCCAGGCAGCGTCTGGTGCAAGCCGCCGCCATGGAGGTGAGGGTCCGGCACCAGCCCCTGGATGCCGGACAGCGTCTCCAGGAAGCGGGTGAATCCGGGCGCATTGAACTCCATGATCAGCGCCCGCAGCGCAGGCGGGATGGCGTAAAAGTCCTGGCTTTGCAGCTTCAGGTTCTCGGTGGCCGAGTGAAACTTGAACCAGACGCGCTCCGTGGCGCCTGGAAACGCATCGCTGGCTTTCCGATAAACGTCTTCGTCAAGAAAGTTGTCGATGCAGATATGGGGAAACGGGTCGGCGCAACGGTAGGTTTCCGACAATTCACGCGACATCCACTCAAGTTTCGCGACATCCAGCAGGTCGTGGCGCATGCTCAGATCTCCCCCAGTAGCTAGGTTGTCTCGCACTGCTTTGTCTTGCCCTGATTGCGGTACGCCGTGGGCGACAGCGAGAAGCGCTTGCGGAAAATCTTGGCGAGCCGGTCTCCGTTTCCCATCCCGCAGCGCCGCGCTATTTTGTCGACCGGCAGGTCCGTTTCCATCAGCAGCCGACAAATCATGTCTAGCCGCGCGCGAAGCAAGTACTCCGACGGCGTCACGCCCAAGGCCCACTTGAAGCGCCGCAGGTAGTTGCGCTCGCTCATGGCGGCAACGCGCGCCGCGTCGGCCACCGAGATCGCCTCCGTGTAATGCTCCGCGATCCACCGTGCCGACGCGCGAATCTTTTCGTTGGTTTCGGACGATGCGATGTCGGACGCGTCGCCAGCTTCCTCGGCATCCGGGCGCACCATCGGCATGTCCCGTTGCGGCGCGAGCTGCCTTGCAACTTCCCGGGCCATGACGAAGCCAAGGTCCGACTCGATCTGTGCCAGAGCCATATCGACGGCCGAGGGCATGACGTCCGGAGCGGAGTCCACGCCTCCCCGGCACCAGAATACGGAAGGCGCGGCATGGCTGGTGCCGACGACGTTGTCCCTCTCGGCGATACGCAGCGGATGTGCCCGGGAGACGCGGGGCAGGATCGGCTCCCGTCCCGCGCGGGAGCGCTCCAGCACCATTGCGCTGATCTCGAGCATGGCGGTCATGAGCCGCGCATCGCGCTCAACGACCGGCTCGCGCTCGCTGCAGGCAATAAAGATCGCATTGAAGCCTCGCTGACCCAGCGCGTCCAGGCTCTGCGTCCAGATCCGGATGGAAGAGGAGCACGCGACATTGCCGCCGCGGTAAGACAAGAGGGAGAGCTGGTAGACAGGTCGCCTGCGACGCAGGAGTTCGAGTTCGTTGGCCACGCGGAAGGCTTCCGCGATGATGCCGGCAGTCAGCAGCGAGCAGCCTTCAAACAACAGCAACCCGATGCGCTGAATTTCCCGTTGGCCGGCTACCGGTAGCGGACCGAGGGACCGGACCGGCGGCGGCATATCGACAAGGTGCTCCATGGCATCACTACCCCCTTGCGTCCAATCCAAAAATCAAATCTGTTGCATTGCATCATAACGGCAATTGGACGCCGCGCAGGGTCGACTGGCTGAAAGTTCCGCTATGTTGGCGGATCATTACTTGGCACTAGTTGGTTTTCTGCAAAAATGCGGCGTGCCAATCATGTGATGTATCTGATTTGAGCCACTTTCCCTAATTCTGGGATTTTAAATTCGGCAAAGATAATGACTGAATGTCCAATAGAGTGGCCCCTGCACTGGGATTGGGCAAGTCGTTACAGAAAGTAACGGATCGCCAGAATTATGGGCATTGCGACCGAATTCCAAGTGGCGCCGTTGCCATTCCATATATTTCAGCATTTTCTCCCGTAGCTATAGGTGGCTCGCGCATTACTTTTGATAATGGATTTTCAGGTTAATCGGCCAATCATTCTGCATTTTCCGCCAGTCCGCTTCTGAGGCTTTTCGGCGCGTCTATGCTTCGCTGCAACAAAGACGGCTTCCCCGTTTCCTTGCTGCAGCCCACGCCGGACAGGAGCAGATCATGCGCACAACGGACCCGCTGGATGTAGTGGATGACACCGCCACCGATGCGCTCGCCGGGCAGGACCGGGCATCGCCGCCCGCCCTGGGCATGCGGCTTGCGGCGGTGGTGCTTGCCGGGGGCTCCGGCACCCGGTTGTGGCCCCTGTCGCGCAAGCACTTTCCCAAGCAGCTGATCGACATCATTGGCCGCGATTCCCTGCTGCAGACCACCGTACGCCGTCTGGCCGGCCTCCATGGCAGCGCCAGCGCTGACGCCGCGCCGATCATCGTCTGCGGCGAAGCACACCGTTTCATGGCTGCGCAGCAACTGGCCGAGGCAGGGGTGGACGCGCGTATCGTCGTTGAGCCAGTCGGGCGCAATACGGCGCCGGCACTGACGCTCGCCGCGCTGCTGGCCCGCGAGCAGGGCAACGACAGCATCCTCGTCGCCATGCCCGCGGACCACGTGATTGCCGATGGCAAGGCGTTCCGCCTCGCCGTACTGCGCGCGGCACGCTTTGCAGAACAAGGGGCCATCGCCACACTCGGGGTGCCGCCTACGCGCGCCGACACGGGCTACGGCTATATCCGGCTCGGTGCGCAGCTCGAAGGCATGGCACGCCGGATCGACGCGTTCGTGGAGAAGCCCGCCGCCGAACTTGCGGCGCAGTACCTCGCGTCCGGCGAATACTGGTGGAACAGCGGCATCTTCGTGGTGCGCGCCAGCACCTGGCTGACCGCGCTGCAACAGCTTCAGCCGGCGATGCACGTAGCCTGCGTGAGCGCCTGCACGGCCGGCCGCAGCGACGGCGCGTTCTTTTATCCGCACGCGGCGTCGTTCACCGAGGTGCCATCGGACTCGATCGACTATGCCGTGATGGAGCACCTGGCGCGCGCCGACGCGCTCAAAGGCGTTGTGGTCCCGCTGGAGGCGGGCTGGTCTGACCTCGGTTCTTGGGATGCCGTATGGGATGCCATCGACAAGGACGACGACGGCAATGCCGCGCGCGGCCGCGTGATGTTCGAGGGCGCCTCCTCGTGCTACGCCCATTCGGAGGGACGGCTGGTGGCCTGCGTGGGTACGGTCAATCTGATCGTGGTCGAAACCGCCGATGCCGTGCTGGTGGTGGACCGCTCGCGGGTCCAGGCGGTCAAGGGCCTGGTCGAGCGCATCGCGCGCCAGCATGGGCCGGAGGCCGAGACCCATCGAAAGGTTCAGCGGCCATGGGGCAGCTATGACTCGCTCGACCATGGCGAGCGCTTCCAGGTCAAGCGCATCGTGGTGCATCCCGGCGCCGCTCTCTCCTTGCAGTTGCACCACCACCGCGCGGAGCACTGGACGGTGGTCCGCGGCACCGCGCGGGTCACGCGTGGGAACGAGCAGTTCCTGCTCAGCGAGAACGAATCCACTTACATCCCCATCGGCGTGACGCACCGGCTCGAGAACCCCGGAAAGCTGCCGCTCGAGATCATCGAGGTGCAGTCCGGCGCGTATCTCGGCGAGGACGACATTGTCCGCATCGCCGACACCTACGGGCGCTGCGGCTGACGGCCGTCCGACAGCCGCAGCCAGCGCCAAGGGAGATCGACTGCAGTCCAACCTCTACCATGGAGCGTCGTCATGTTTACAGTGAAATCACTCTTTGCAAGATCCGGTATCGTCCCCAGCCGCCTGACCGCGGCCTCTGCTGCCGCGCCGGGCATGGAGACTGGCTTGTCCGGCGCAATGGCGGCATTCGGGGCGCCCTCGCAGCCGTTGCCAGCAGGCGTGGACCTGCGATTTCCGTCACCGCTGGGACTGGGCGCCAAGCGGGCGTTCGATGTCGCTGCAGCGCTTGCGCTGTTGCTGCTGCTGTCGCCACTGCTGGCCATGGTGGCAATGCTGGTGATGCGTGACGGCGGACCCTGCGTGTTCGGACACACCCGCGTTGGCGTGGATGGCAGGAAGTTCAAGTGCCTGAAGTTTCGTTCGATGGTGCTCAACGCAGACGCCGTGCTGAAGGAATTGCTGGCGACCGACCCGGCGGCGCGCGCCGAATGGGAAAAGGATTTCAAGCTCAGGAACGATGTCCGGGTCACCCCGCTCGGGCGCTTCATCCGGCGTACCAGCATCGATGAATTGCCACAACTGTGGAATGTTGTGCGCGGCGACATGAGCCTTGTCGGTCCGCGCCCCGTCGTCGAGGAGGAGCTCGAGCGGTACGGCGACGCTGCGGCGTATTACCTCCGCGTCCTTCCCGGCATTACCGGCCCCTGGCAGGTCAGCGGCCGCAATGAAACGGATTACGGGACGCGCGTCTCGCTCGACGTCGCCTACGTCAGGAACTGGTCGTTCCTGGGTGACATCGGAATCCTGTTCAAGACGATCGGGGTGGTCCTGCATGGCCGCGGCGCGTACTGACCAACTGCGTGGCCGGATCCTGGCGGCGACGCTGCTGCCAGGCCTGGCGGCCCTCCTCGGCGCCTGCACGATGGCGCCGGGGATGTCGTTCCAGTCCCAGTCCGGTCCTCTGCCCGATGCCGCTCGCGCGACGCAGCCGTCGTCCGTGGGGACCGTACCCGAGCTGCCATCGATAAAAGGCGTGCAGTCGGTCACTCCCGACAACCTGGTCGAGATTACCGGCACCCTGATCGATGCACAGCAAGCCGCCCGGCCCCAGGGTGTGCCGCAGGAGGTTCGCGCGCTGTTCGACAAGCCACGCGCCTATGTATTGGGGCCCGGCGACGTGCTGAGCATCGTGGTGTGGGGCCATCCGGAACTGAACATGCCGGCGCTGCAGGTCACTAGCGGCGTGGATACTGCCGGCTCCAACGCGGTGGTAACCGGCTATACCGTGGACGCTCGCGGCATGGTGCAGTTCGCTTTCGTCGGCATGGTCCCTGTAGCGGGCCTCACCGAGGCTGATGCGCGCGAGCTCCTCGCCAGGCGCCTGTCCGAGTACGTGCGCAATCCGCAGATCACCCTGCGCATCCAGGCATATCGCAGCAAGCGCGTCTATCTGGACGGCGCCGTGCAGAGCCCCGGCCTGCAGATCATCAATGATGTGCCAATGACCCTACCCGAGGCGATCAATCGCGCCGGTGGCTTCACCGCGACAGCGGACCGCTCCTGGGTGGCCCTGACACGTGGCGACAAGACCGTACGCATCAACCTGCCAGACCTCATCGCCAAGGGCGGGAATCCATCCGACATCCTGCTGCGCGACGGCGACCTGGTACGTTTCTACGCCGCCACCGACAGCAAGGTTTTCGTACTTGGCGAAGTGGCACGGGCGTCCACACTGACGCTTAATAACGGCAAGCTGAGCCTGAACCAGGCGCTTGGCGATGCCGGTGGCGTCAGCCAGTACTCTGGCGACGCGCGACACGTGTATGTCGTGCGTGGGGACAATGGCAACAAGCCAGTGGTGTACCACCTCGACGCGAGTACGCCATCGGCGATGGCGTTGGCAGACGGCTTTTCGCTGCAGGCCAACGATGTGGTGTTCGTCGATGCGTCGGCGCTGGTTCGCTGGAGCCGCGTTGTCAACCTGCTGTTGCCCACCGCCCAGACTGCGACCGTCGGCCGGGCGCTTGTCCCGTGAAATCAGCGCCTATGCACGATCGATACCCACGCAGGAGTGCGGCATGAAGAGCCCTTACATCGCGAACCCGGTCTATGAACTGCCCGGTCGCGCACCGGCCCGAGCCCTGAACAATCTGACGACACTGTACGCCGGCAGGTGGCTGATCGTGGTCGCCACTTCCGTGTGCCTGCTCGCCGGAATCGCGTATGCATTGTTCACGCGCCCCCTCTACCGCTCCGACATCCTGATCCAGGTCGAACCCAGTTCCATCGGGACCCGGTCCACGTCCGATGACCCCAAGCTGACCTCCGAGATCAAGCCGGACACGACTTCTGAAATCCAGGTGCTGAACTCGCGCATGGTGGTATCACGCGCGGTCGAGAAGCTCAAGCTGTATATCGAGGCCGGTCCCCGCTATGTGCCGGTGATTGGGTGGTGGCTCGCCGCGCGCACGGATGGCTTGTCGCATCCGCTCGGTGGCTACGTGTACGGCGCGGAACGCATCGACGTGGCGATGTTCGACGTGCCGGCTTCCCAGCAGGGCAAGGCCTTCGTGCTGACGCTCGGTCATGAGGGTGCTTATGTCCTCTCCCTGCCCGGCTCGTGGGACGCGCCGCTGCTAATGCTTCACGGCAAGGTCGGTATGCCGCTACATGCCGAAACCCCGCATGGACCGATCGACCTGCTGGTCCGCGCCGCCGACGGCGAGCCGGGCGCGAGCTTTTCGATCAGGCGCTACTCCGAGATCGCCACCACCGAATGGCTGCAACGGACCATGGCCATCGGGGAACGCGGCAAGCAATCGAGCATCATCGGCGTGGCGCTGGACAGCGTCGACCCGGTCCGCGCCAGCCAGATCCTGAATGAGGTGGGCAAGGAGTACGTCGAGCAAAACGTGCGACGCCGCTCGGAAGAGGCCGACAAATCCATTCGCTTCCTGGATGAGCAATTGCCGCAGCTCAAGCGGCAACTGGAGGAATCGGAAAGCCGCTACAACGCGTTTCGTGCGCAACAGGGCACCGTGGACACCAGCCAGGAGGCGCGCGCCCTGCTCCAGCAATCCGTGGAAGCCGAAACGCGCGTCGTCGACCTGCGGCAGAAGCGCCAGGAACTGTCCATCCGTTACACGGACAAGCATCCCGCACTGCTGGCACTCGACGGCCAGTTGCAGGGAGCCATGGCAGAGCTCTCTGTCATCGAGGCGCGTACGCGCAGACTGCCCCTGATCGAGCAGAAGGTCCTCCAATTGCAGCGCAACATGCAGGTGGACACCGAGCTCTACACGAGCCGCCTTAACGCCCGCCAGCAGCTTACCCTGGTGCGCGCCGGCAAGGTCGCCAATGTGCGACTGATCGACCCCGCGACGCCACCCGAGACGCCGATCATGCCGCGGCGCGGCGTCGCAGTGGGCGGTTCGCTGCTAACCGGTTTGCTGGCAGGCGTGGTCCTGGCCGTCCTCCGCCGCCGCGTGGCGGGTACCGTCCAGGACCGCGAGGAGATCGAGGCAGGCACGGGGCTGCCGGTTTATGCCACGGTGCCGCGCAGCCGACTGACTTCCGATTTCCGCCCTGCCTGGCCCCGCATGCTCGCGGGCAGCACAGACCGCACGTTGTTGCCCGATGCAGCGATCGAAAGCCTGCGCGCCGTCCGCACCACGCTGCACTTCGCCTTGAACGATGCACCCAACCGTGTGGTGCTGATCACCGGCCCTACGGGCGGGGTTGGCAAGTCCTTCGTAGCCGCCAATCTCGCCACGCTGGCGGGTGCCTCGAAGCGGCGGGTGCTGCTGATTGACGCCGACCTGCGCAATGGCGTGCTGCACAAGCGATTCCATGTGGACCGCGGTCCGGGACTGGCCGAGGTGATCGCTGGTACGAGCCGGTACGAGGACGTGCTTCGCCACGATGTATCGCACGGTCTCGATTTCCTGGCCACCGGATGGCACATGTCCGGGCCAAGCGAGCTGTTGCTGCAGCCAGAACTGGCCACACTTGTTCAACGCGTTGCCGGCCAGTACGACATGGTGGTGCTTGACGGACCGCCATTGCTGCCGGTGGCAGATGCGCTTGTGCTGGGACGCATGGCGGGCACTGTCTTCATCGTGGCACGGCACCGGGTCACCACGGTGGAACAGATCGACGAAAGCACGCGCCGGCTGGCGCAGGCCGACGTCGCCGTACGGGGCGTGATCTTCAACGACTTCACCGGCCACCTGCACCGCTACAGCTATGCCTACGGTGCCGACGCGTCCCGCCCGGGCGCGCCTGCATGATCAGCGGAAATGAGCGGTAATCAGCAGAAAAAAGGCAGTTATGAAATACACCCATCACAAGCGCATCACGTTGGTCACCGTAACCTACGGCGCGCGCCTGCACTTTTGCGCCGAACTCTTGCAGCGGGCGTTCGAGCACGAGGGCGTGGCGCACGCTGTGGTCGTCAGCAACAATTCCTCGTCCGACCTTAGCCGGCTCGAGGACGACTGGGGCGCGCGGGTTACCGTGATCCGGTTGCCGACCAACACCGGGTCGGCCAATGGCTATGCCGTAGGCATCGACGCAGCGCTCAGCCGCGACACGGACTACCTGTGGCTGATGGACGATGACAATGCCCCGTGCCCCGGCGCACTCGACGTCCTCTGCCATCAGCTGGATCGGCTGACGCGCGGATTTGGCCGCAACCGTGCGGCGGTGCTTGGCTTCCGCCCGGATCACCAGGCCGATATCGCGATGGGTGTGCCTGTGGCGCTGGCGATGCCGCCGCGCTCCAGCTACTTCGGCTTTCATGTGGCCCGCATTCCCTACAAGCTATGGCGCCGCACGCCGTGGGGCCGCCCGAAGCCGGCGGACATGCCGGAAGTCCTGCCGTTGCCTTTTGCGCCGTATGGCGGCTTCCTCGGGCACCGCGATCTCTACCTCGATCTCGGCTTGCCGGAACGGCAGCTCGTGCTGTATGCGGACGACATCGAATACACATGGCGCCTGACCGCGCGCGGCGGCCGCATTGCGCTGGTAACCGGCGCCCGCCTGGAAGACCTGGAGGGATCGTGGAACGTCAAGCGAGACTGGAAGAATCATTTCGAGTGCCTGCTGTTGAGCCGGTCGGACTTCCGCGCCTACTACAGCAGCCGCAACCAGGCATGGTTCGACAAGCACTACTGGTCGACCTCCAGCCTGACATACCGCCTGAACCGCCTCGTCTTCCTCGCCCTGCTGCGGATCTACGGCAGGCGTCATGGTGCTGCTGCCAGGCTCGCTCTGCTGGAGCGCGCGATCGCCGACGGCGAGGCATGCCGCCTCGGCTTGCACGCCGACTATTCCCTGTAGCCAACATCCACCGCAGAGGCCGTCATGCCGACCAACTCCTCCCCCGCCCTTCTGACGATCGTCATCTGCAACTACAACTACGCGCCGTACCTGGGGGGAGCCATTGACTCCGCGCTACGCCAGACGGCGCCAGGGGTCAGGGTAATGGTGATCGACGACGGCTCCAGCGATGGTTCGCGTGACATCATCCTGGGCTACGGCGACAGGATAGAAGCCGTGTTCCAGCCAAACGGCGGGCAGGTCTCGGCCTACAATCACGCGCTGCGTCGGCTCGATACGGCCTGCGTGATCTTCCTTGACGCCGACGACCAGTTGCAGCCGGACGCCGCCGAGGCGGTGCTGGCCGCCTTCGCAGCCGGCGACTATGTCAAGGTTCAGTTCCGACTGGAGGTAATGACCGAGGACGGGACCCTCACCGGGGTGCAGGTTCCGCAATCCAGCGACGTGACAGACTGCGGCATGCGGCTGCGGGACGGATGGCTGTACCCGTCACCGCCCGGGTCGGGAAACGCCTATCGCGTGGATGCACTCCGGCGCATCTTTCCTGTCCCGGTCACCGCAGACAACATACACGGTGCCGACTTCTACGCCATCTATGGCATTGCGCTGGTCGGCAGCGTTGGCTCGCTCGATCATGCGCTCGGCCGCTATCGCGTGCACCGGCATACCACGGCGCAAGCAGGCGATGCGGGCAGCGCCAACCTGTCGCTCGCCAATGCCGAAGATGCACTGGCGGGAGCCAGGCAGTCTGCCCGGCGCTGGGCCATCCTGCGCGGGCTGGCCTGGGAACGGCTTGGCGTCGTCCTGCCTGCCGAATTTCTGGATTTCTCCGCGGAGAAGGCCCACTTTGCCACCCTTCTCCATGGCGCGCCGTTGACTCGGCGATGGCGCTGGTTCCGTCATGAGTCCAGCCGCTACTTTCATACGGTTGCCGCCAATCCCTTCTGGAGCGCGCGCAAGAAGCTCGCCGTATGGTGCCTGACCGCACTTTGCCTGGTGCCGGTGGCATCCATCAGCAATCGGGCGGTTCGCTACATCGCCAATCCCCTCGCCCGTGCGGGGTACTGAACCGTATCGGAAATGGCCACCGTGTCCGCCTCCGCAACCGTCTCCATCAACGGCCGCTTCCTGGGCAGGCGCGCGACCGGCGTCGACCGCTTTGCCTACGAAGTCGTACGCGGCATCGACCAACTCGTTGCGGACCACGACCCTATTACTGCCGGGCTGTCGTTCGAGATTCTGGTGCCGGCATCCGTCAAGGTGGATCCACAGCAGTTCCCGCACTTGCGGATCCGGACGGTCCATGGCGGCACGGGCCAATACTGGGAGCAGGTCGGCCTGGCGCTCGCTGCCCGCGGCACGCTGCTGCTGAACCTTTGCAACGCGGCGCCGTTGCTGTTTCCGAACCAGGTCACAGTCATGCATGACGCCGCGCCAGTACGGATTCCGCAAGCCTACACACGCGCGTTCCGCGCCTGGTACCGCATCATGGCACCGTGGGTCGGACGCATCGCGCGGCGTGTGCTCACTGTGTCGGAGTTCTCACGCCGCGAACTCTCCCAGGCCTATCGCATTCCCGACCGCAAGATCGGCGTGCTGCCAATGAGCGGTGATCACATGCAGCGCCTGCCGCAAGCCCCGGACGTCCGCAGAAAGTTCCAGCTATCGGGCCGGCCCTACGTCCTGGCTGTCAGTAGTGCCAGCCACCACAAGAACTTCAGGCTCGTGGTAGAGGCCATCGAGCTGCTCAAGACGACGGAATACGAAGTGGTCATCGTGGGGGCCACGTTGCCCGTGTTCCAGTCGGTGCAGCAGGTAGCGCCAGATTTCGTCAAACGCGTGGGCTATGTTGATGACGACGACCTCAAGGCATTGTTCCGCCATGCTGCCTGCTTTGTTTTCCCGTCGCTCTATGAAGGCTATGGCTTGCCCCCCGTGGAAGCCATGACGCTTGGCTGTCCGGTCCTTGCGTCCAATCTGCCTTCGGTGCGCGAGGCCTGCGGCAACGCCGCGCTCTATTTCCGCCCGACCAGCGCTCGCGAACTTGGCGAGCTGCTGACTTACGTCATGCGTGACAGCACCTTGCGAGACAGATTGCGCGCGCAAGGTTATGCCCACGTGGAACGGAATTCATGGCGCACCACTGCCGCCAAGCTACTTAGCGAGATCACTCCATGGCTCCCACGGCGATGAATCCTCCCCCATTGCGCACCGCAGACGAGTTCGGCAGGGTCGCGGTGGTACACGAGTGGCTGACTACCTACGCCGGCTCCGAACGCGTCCTCGAACAGATTCTGAAGATCTGGCCTGATGCCGACCTGTTCAGCGTGGTTGACTTTTTCCCGGACGCAGAGCGGGCCGTCCTGCAAGGCAAGCATGCCAGGACGTCCTTCATCCAGCACCTGCCGCGCGCCCGGCAGTCGTTTCGCACCTATCTGCCCTTGATGCCGCTGGCAGTGGAGCAGTTCGACCTGTCCGGATACGACCTGGTGATCTCGTCCAGCCATGCCGTGGCCAAGGGCGTGATCACCGGCCCCGGCCAGCTGCATGTCAGCTATGTGCATTCACCGATCCGCTACGCGTGGGACCTGCAACATCAATACCTGGAAGAATCCCGCCTGACCCGTGGCCTCAAGAGCTGGCTGGCCCGCGCCATCCTGCATTACATGCGGATCTGGGACCACCGGACCGCACACGGTGTCGACCTGTTCGTGGCCAACTCCGCCTACGTCGCGCGTCGCATCCGCAAGGTCTACGGCTGCGATGCCTCGGTGATCTACCCCCCAGTCGATATTGAACGGTTCAGCCTGGGCGATCGCCGCGAGGATTTCTTCCTCACCGCATCGCGTCTGGTGCCGTACAAGAAGGTCGGGCTGATCGTCGAAGCCTTTGCTGCCATGCCGGACAAACGTCTGGTTGTCATCGGCGCCGGTCCTGATCTCGCACGCATCCGGGACATGGCGCCCTCCAACGTCCAGCTGCTCGGCTATCAGTCGACGGACGTGCTGATCGACCATATGCAACGCGCCCGTGCCTTTGTCTTTGCAGCCGAAGAAGATTTCGGCATTGTGGCCCTGGAAGCGCAGGCGTGCGGGACACCGCTGATCGCCCTGGGACGGGGCGGTTCTCGCGAGACGGTCATTGACAGCCTGGACCGCAATATCCGCACCGGCGTCTTCTTTCCGCGCCAGACCGTAGAAGACATCGTGCGCGCCGTGTGCCGATTCGAGGAGAGCGGACCATTCAACCCTGCCGCATGCCGGCGCAATGCGCTCCAGTTCTCACCCGAGCGTTTCCGGCGGGAGTTTCTCGCCATGGTGCGCAGCGCGATGGCGCAGGCATCGACCACGCCGCTCGCAGGGATTGGCCATTCGGCTGACATCCAGCGCGACGTGGCAGCGTTGCCGGTGCCGGTGATCGCCGACACGCTCGAATCGCTGCCGCGCTGACGGAGCCGCTACGATGCCCAACACGCCCGATCACCATGAAGGCTATTGGTGGGAAGACCCCGCCAGGCTACTGCTGTACTTCATCCTGCCGCTATACATGCTGATTGCACTGGACCTGCTTGGCGAACAGAAGGCCATCGAGCGAGTCTACTTCACCAGCTTCCATGCTCTTGCCGGGGCCCTCTTTCTCGGTGTACTCACCGTCGCGGCATACGCCGAACGTATCCTCGTGCCGCCCGCCCGCGCCGAGCCCCCCGAAATTCCGGTACGAGTCCTTGATGCCATGTTCGGCCTCGCACTGGCCGGTTACCTGGTCATGATGGGCGGCGTGATCGCCCAACCTGCCATCCTCCTGTCCTTCCTGAACGGCGGAGCAAATACCTACGACGTCCTTGAACTGAAGGGCCGCATTGCCGGCATCAGCACGCTCACGCAAGCCACCGTGGCTTACGTGCCGCTGTACTTCTATGTCTTCCGCACGCCTGTGCGCGGCTTCAATCGTTACAAGGCCTACATGGTCGTGCTGGGCGTGCTGACGTTGTTGCGCAGCTTCATTTTTGCCGAGCGGCTCGCGCTGGTAGAGGTACTCCTTCCCTGGGCCCTGATGGCTGCCCGCTTCAGCAACCTCCCGAGGCACTCGGTGCTGCTCGCGCTAGGACCCTTCGCCGCGATCGTGCCGATGATCGGCTTCTTCATCGCGAACGAATACAGCCGCTCCTGGCAAACCTACTACGTCAACATCTACGACAACATCCTCGACTTCGCCCTTGAGCGGCTGGCGATGTATTACTCGACCGCGCTGAACAACGGCGCTGGCCTGCTGACGATCATGGGCTGGGGAACCGGCGAGCCAACCTTTACGTTCGACTGGCTCATCAGATTTCCCGTACTCGGGGAGTTTTTCCGGCCGCTAGTGGGTGGCGGCAACGGCTACGGGCTGTTTCTGAATAACTTTGGCGATCCCGAGTTCAACAATCCGTCCGGTATCTTCGTGCACTTCTACGAGTGGGGATGGTTCGCACTGCTGCTGGCAGCGCTCATGGGCTGGATGCTGGCACGCAGCTACGCCGGCTGGAGGGCGGGCGATGGCTTCTGGTGTTGCGCCCATGCCGTGCTGCTGGTGTCGCTGATGGAGATACTGCGCGTGCCGAACCTGTTCAGCGGGCGGAACTTCGTGCCGCTCGCGCTGCTTTGGCTGGTCTTCCAATGCTTCGGCCAGCCGGCCCGACACCGGATCTCGCACAAGGTGCCCCCGCACCATGCCAGGCGCAGCGCCCCGCTACCGGGCCCACCATGACGTCTCCATATATCAACAAGCCCATGCCCCCATCGATCCGTGCGACCGCTGCCTACCTTCTCCTCATCCAGGCAGGCAACTACCTGTTCCCGCTACTGCTCTTACCGTTTCTGGGCCGAGTGCTTGGCGTCAAGGAGTTTGGCGTCCTGGCCTACTGCCAGGCGCTGGCGCAATACCTGATTCTGCTGACCGACTATGGCCACAATCTCACGGCGACCCGCCTGGTGTCCCTGCAACGCGACGATCCGCAAGCGGTGGCCGAGGTGTACTCAGCCACCATGGGCGCCAAACTGCTGTTGACCCTTGTGTCGGCGCTGCTCATGCTGGGCGCGGTGGGCATGGTGCCAAGCTTGCGGGAGCACTGGGAGATCCTGGCCGCGGCGTTCGTAGGCGTCGTCGCCAACGCGATCACTCCGTTCTGGCTGTACCAGGGGCAGGAGCGCATGAAGTCGCTCGTGCTGCCAAATTTCATCTCCAAGGCGGTCAGTCTTTCATGCGTCATCGCGTGGGTTCGGGGGCCCGGCGATGCAGCGCTGGCGGCGCTGGGGATCAGCATCGGCACTGCCATCCTGGCCGCCGCAGCGCTATGGGAGGTGCACCGGCAGCGCATTGCCACGCTGGTCGCCGTGCCAATGCGCGCGATCGTGGCGTCCTTGCGCGAGGGGTATCCAGTGTTCCTTTCCCTTGTGCTGGTCAGCTTCTACGTGAACTTCAACGCGATCCTGCTCAATTATTTCCACGGCCCGGTCGCGGTCGGGCAATTCTCCATGGCGGACAAGATCCGCATTGCGGGCCAGACTGTCTTTACCGTCATCGGCACCGCGTTCTTCCCGCGTATCAGCCAGTACAACGCCACGGATGCTGCCGCAGCGCAGGCGCTGATGCGCAAGGCCATGCTGGCGGTGTTCGGCAGCTCGGTGGCGATGTTCATCGCGATCGAGCTGTTCGCGGATCTTGGCATCCGGATGTGGCTGGGCGAACCGTTCCACGCCGCGATCTTCTTGCTGCGGCTGGAGGGCGTGCTGCTGCCGGTTACCAGCATTGCCTTTGTTTTCGGCAACCTTGGCCTGCTCGCGTTGGGGCGCCACCGCCTCGTGCAGAACATCTACGCGGCGGCGACGTTGCTCCATCTCGTTTATGTGGTCCCACTTGTGTGGTACCTGGGCGCCGAAGGGACGGTGATTTCCGTCATCCTGACTGAAGCGTTCGGAGCCGCGGCCTTCGCGGTCTGCTATCGCCGCGAAACAGCTTCCAGCGCATCGATCCTGAAGATACAGGAAAGACCATCCACGACGGAGATTCAGGCATGACCCGAAAAGGCATCATTCTGGCCGGTGGATCCGGCACCCGACTGTATCCGGTCACGCAGAGCGTTTCCAAGCAACTGCTGCCGGTCTACGACAAGCCGATGATCTACTACCCGCTGTCAACGTTGATGACTGCCGGCATTCGCGACGTGCTGGTCATTTCCACCCCGCAGGACACCCCTCGCTTTGCCGGCATGCTCGGTGATGGCAGCCAGTGGGGCCTCGACATCCGGTACGCGGAGCAGCCTTCGCCCGATGGGCTGGCGCAGGCATTTATCATCGGACGTGAGTTTGTCGGCCGGGATCCATCGGCGCTGATCCTCGGCGACAACATTTTCTATGGGCACGATCTCGCCAGACAACTGACCCGGACGAGCCGACGCGAGGAAGGCGCCACGGTATTTGCCTATCACGTCCACGATCCCGAGCGGTATGGCGTGGTCGAATTCGATGAAGACTTCCGCGCATTGTCGATCGAGGAAAAGCCCGCTTCGCCACGGTCCAGCTATGCGGTGACCGGTCTGTACTTTTACGACCATGAGGTGTGCGACATTGCGGCAGATATCCGGCCATCTGCCCGCGGCGAACTGGAGATTACCGACATCAATTCGCGCTACCTCGCAGCGGGCAAGCTAAGCGTCGACATCATGGGCCGCGGCTATGCCTGGCTCGACACCGGCACGCATGATTCGCTCATCGAGGCGGCGCTGCTGGTCTCCACGTTGCAGAAGCGCCAGGGGCTGATGGTGGCATGCCCGGAAGAAATCGCGTACCGTCATCGCTGGATCGATGCAGAGCAGTTGAGTCGGCTCGCCTCCCCGCTCGTAAAAAGCCACTACGGCAGATACTTGCTGCAACTGTTGGCGGAAACGCCGCGGGTCAGGTGACCATCCTGCGCAGATCGCGCCAACCGGGGGCGAAGCGCTGTGTGTGGGCTTCCCTCAACCCGAGCGTGCCGGGCACGCTGGCATCGAGGCCTGCAGGCCTTGGCGCAGGGAGGTACGCACCGGCGGCAGGCGGCCCGCGTCCGCGCCGGAAGCCGGGATGGTGCCCGCGCTGGAACATCCTGGTGGGGCTGCGAGGCTCACACCATCGAGCGTATTGGCGTCGCAGATAAACTGCGTCGCCGTACAGTTTCGGTACTGCAGCGACAGGGCGAGGCCACCGATCGCAGCAAAGCGGTTGCCTGAGACGCGGACGCCGCAAACATTGTTCATGGCCCGGAATCCGTCGAACCTCGCGCGCGTTACCTGGTTTCCCGTCACCAGTACCTGCGTCACTGCTCCGCTGCCCGTGTTGATGTCGATAGCTGCATGGCCTGCGGCGGGACGGTCGTTCCCAGGTTGTGTCGCGTTCTGGTCATCGGAGATGATATTGTTCGCGACCAGGACATTGGTCACGCTGGCCGTACGGTAGCCATCCTCCTGCGCCACCAGCACCGCCGCAGCCTTCTGCACACCTTCGATCCGGTTGCCGGCGACCGTCACGTCGGCACCGCCGACGATAGCAACGCCCCTGCCCCACGCGTTGCCTGCCAGATAATTTCCCGATACGTAGATGTTCTGGCTGAGCACACCGTCCCGCTGGTAGCTGACGATCCCCACCATGTCGTCGCCGGTGGCGGTGACCGCGTTGTCCTGCACGAGCACGTCGCGTGAACCGCCTGTGATGTGGATGCCGTCGGCCAGCGTGCCATGGACCTTGTTGCCGACCAGCGCAATGCTGCTGCCGCGCGAGACAAAGATGCCGACACTCGCACCGCCATTGATGTTGACATCGAGCACCTGGATGCCCTGTCCGTCCACGGCGACCTTGGTCGACGTGGCCGACTCGAGCCGCTGCGTGCCGATGCCCGTCAGCGTCACGCCAACCAGCGTCGAGTTCGCGCCAGTCATCATGATGGCCTGCTCGTCAGGGTTCGTGGCGACCAGCGTCGCGCCATAGCCCGATACCACAACCTGCTCGCCGCGCACTGCAAGCACGTGGCCCACCACATAGGTGCCCGGCGCCAGCACCAGGCGCTGTCCCGCCTGCAGGTTGTCGAGCGCCGCCTGCAGGCTATCTGCCTGGTCTGCGCCGCCGGGTGCAGGCTGCACCGATACATCGGCCGTCGCGCCTACCGCGGCGAACGCGCGGACCGAAGCTCGCGGACTACCGGTCAATACGGCGACAGTACCCGCGACCAGACCTGCCAGCATGGTGCCTGCGACGCAGGCTCTGCGTAGGGATGACTTCACGATGGCCTGCCTGGCTCAGCATCGATCACGGCCTTCAACGGGTTGCCGGGATGTTTCATCGCTGCCGCCTCCATCCAGTGCTGGTCGATTTTCCGCTTGCATCATAGCTTCTAAGGCTGACAGGAACGGCCGCCTGTCCGGAAGTGCCGAGAACTTGGCGGATATTGACGGACGTCGCGCGCATGCGCGGGGTAAGAAAGTCGGCCGAGAGTCGCATCGGCAGCAACGGTTGCCGTGTCGGCGCGATACGACACCGCCGTTCGCCTCACTGGCTATTCCGCCAATCCCTCGGCGCTATCGGACATGCGCCTGATTCTGCCCAGACTGCGGTCTATGCTTGCCGGAAGCTAGCGGAAGCTGTCGGCGTCGTTCCGTCAACCGAGGCCGGCTTAATGAAAAAGGGGGGCATATGAGGCTCGCGCACGTCGCCGGGGGAAGAAAGGACGAAAACAATTTCAACCTGATGCGGATCACAGCCGCGCTCGCTGTGCTTGTCACCCACAGTTACTCACTGGTCTCCGGCGACGTCAATGACGAGCCCTTGCGCAGGCTGATCGGGGTGACCCCCGGAACGATTGCCGTCGACGTGTTTTTCGTCACCAGCGGCTTCCTCGTGACCAAAAGCCTGCTGACGCGCGGAAGCGTGCTCGAGTTCCTGTGGGCGCGCTTCCTGCGGATCTATCCGGCGCTGCTTGTCATGGTCACGCTGGTGGTGTTCGGCCTGGGCATGGTGTTCACGGCGCTGCCGGCCTCTGCATACCTCATCGATCCGGCAACGCGCCAGTTCTTGCTGAAGACGACCACGCTGGTCGCCGGCGCAGTCTATCCCTTGCCCGGTGTATTCGCGATCAATCCGTATCCGGATACGGTGAATGGCTCGCTGTGGACCATGATGTACGAGATCCGAATGTACTTCGCACTGGCCGCGATATGGGTCATCTCCATGGTCGCATGGCACGCTCACCAGCGCGCGTTCCGTGCGGCGGTACTGGTGGTCACGGCGGCCTCGTTCCTGTATTGCGTCTTCGCAATCCTCGGCGGCTCTGCAATGCAGAAGACAGCATTGCCGCTGATGTTCTTCGCGGGCGCCAGCCTGTTCATCCTAAGCGCGCACGTGGAACTGTCCGCTCCCGTCGCGGGGCTGCTGCTCGCCGCCGTCGTCGGCAGCGCCTTCGTGCCGAATCACCATGTGTTCGCGCTGATGTACCTGTTGGCAATGCCATACCTGGTGCTTTTTGCAGCGTTTGTTCAGTTACCTGCCCTGTTCCGCTACAACCGCCTGGGCGACTTTTCGTATGGCATCTATATCTACGCCTTCCCGATCCAGCAGTCGATCGTCGCCTTGTTTCCAGGCATCTCAGTCATGATGTTGCTCCTGTCTTCCGGTGTCGTGACGCTGGCGCTTGCGGTGCTGTCGTGGCATCTGGTAGAGAATCGTGCGCTCAAGCTCAAGGCCCCTCTGGTCGGGGCGACCATGCGCGCGCTGGGGCAGGCGTCATGATGGGCCGCGGCTGAACATCTCCGAAAGTCAAGTTGAGGCCCAGCCGAGCCAGAGATCTTCTGCACTGCCCCGGGTAGGGGTATCAGCGCGCCCGTCATGGGGCAATCTATATGAACGCGTCTCACCCGTTTCTTTGCTTTCGTATCGCACGGCTTTCTGGCCGGTATTCTGGCCAGCTTCTGGCGCCCAGGCCGTGTTGACAAGGGCGTGGGCTGGTGGATCTTCGATGGCCTGCGGCTTGCGCTGCTAGGCGAGCCAGCGAAGGTAGAGCTCCATCTGTCCCTCGTCGGCGGCCTTGAACTCGCCCAGCTTCATCTCGATCGCCACCAGGCGTTTGAGCCGGCGATTGTAGAACAGCAGGTCGATATAGAAGTCGTCGTTGTCAATCTGCAGCCGCTTCTGGCAAGCAACAAAGGTGAAGCCTGCTCCGAGTTCCAGCAGAAAATGCTCCAGCTCGCGCAGGATGGCGTCCTCCAGGTCGGGCTCTAGCAGGCTGTTGAAAAGCACTCCGTCGCGAAGGGCGCAGCGCAGCTTTTGTCGAAGCCGTCCGACGTCGCGCAGCATTACGTCGATGCTGCGCTTGAGCGATTGCTCGAGGGCAAGCCTGAGCGGGCGGGCATCATCCTTGAACCAGCCGTTGTCACCGGTGAAGGGCTTTGCCTCGACGCTAGCGGAGATATACCGGGTGCTCCATACCTGAGCGCCCGATGCATCCTTCAGCGTGGTCTTTACCACCACGTAGGGCCGCACGTCGGTGGGCGTGTGAGCTTAGCATTGCTGCTTATGCCGGAAACCTCAGCGGAAAGTGGGGTTGTCGTGGACGCACAACGCCGCTGATCCGCCCCTCGGAGTTCTAAAGGCGAACGCCCGCCCCCCTGCGCTTGCTTTGTCCCGCCCGTGACACCGGGGACGTGCTGTTATATGCTCCAAGCCACACTTGCCTTTCAGGCCGGCCACACAAGAACAAGGCACCAGCCAAACCTGCATGTTCAAATTCATCGGGCATTTTCGACAACGGCTGCGCTACCTGGACCTGAGCCTGAAGGCCAGCCGGTCCGTCCGGATCCGGGTCGTCGAGCGGCCCGGCTTGTGGATGGATGCCCGGCAGCTCGAAGCCATGCTGGCCGAGATGCGCGGCATCGTGCAGCGGGGAATCGGCAAGGATCTCGATTACGGGGTGCTTTCCGGCGACCCTGAAAGGCTGCGGCGGGCCGTGATCACGCTGCTTTATGAGCGGGACAGCGGCCAGCCGATTGCGTTCAATGCGCTGTCAGTCATGCCGATCGAGGTCAAGGGCCGCCCGGTCGAGGCGATTCACCTTGGGCTGGTGATGGTCGATCCGGGCTATCGCACGCAAGGACTGTCCTGGGTGCTGTACGGGCTGACCTGCATCCTGCTTTTCTTCCGCCGCGGCCTGCGCCCGATCTGGATCAGCAATGTGACCCAGGTGCCGGCGATTATCGGCAAGGTCGCCGAGGTCTTTGTCACGGCCTATCCCAATCCCTTTGAGCCGTCGCGGCGCAGCTTTGAACACCTGAGCGTGGCCCGCGAGATCATGAAATCGCATCGGCATGTCTTTGGCGTTGACGGGGCGGCGGGATTTGACGAGACGCGGTTCGTGATTACCGATGCCTATACCGGCGGCTCGGACAATCTCAAGAAAACGTTCGAGCAGGCGCCGAAGCATCGGGACGAGCGCGCCAACGAACTCTGCCGGCGGGAACTCGATTACCAGCGCGGCGACGATTTCCTGCAGGTCGCCTGCCTGGACCTGGCCAGCGCGCGGAAATACCTGTTGCGGGAGGTGCCTCGGGACTCGTTGCCCGCCATCCTTTATCAGATTGCGTTCCTGGCTGTCGGTCGGATCGCCCTGCCATTGTTCCACTGGCTGAATCCGCGCGAGCCGCTGGGAGACCTGCGCGCTAGGAAGAGTCAATGATTCCACCGTTCTCCTACGAGGAATTCACGACCCGCAACATCGGTTTCGTGACCGACGCGGAACAGCAGCAATTGCGCAATGCACGGGTGCTGATCTGTGGCGTCGGCGGCATGGGCGGCGCCTGCCTGCAGGCGCTGGCACGGGTGGGCATTGGCGGCTTTGCGCTGGCGGACTTCGATGCGTTCGACGTGTCGAACCTGAACCGCCAGGTGTTTGCCAGCCTGGATACCGTTGGCGTGAACAAGGTCGAGGCCACCGTGGCGCAGATCCGGCGCATCAACCCGGAACTTGCCATCGAGACCTTCGGCGCCGAGTGGACCGACAGGCTCGACCACCTGCTGGGCCGTTACAAGATCGTGGTCAACGGCATGGATGACATGGCCGCGGGCCTCGCGCTCTATCGCAAGGCGCGGGAGCATGGTGCGACCGTCATCGACGCCTATACCGCTCCCCTGCCCTCCGTCACGGTTGTTCGTCCGCAAGATCCCAGGCCCGAGGAGCGTCTTTCCTATCCCACGGCCGGCATTGACTGGAAGTCCCTGACGCCGGAGCTCAGGCAGGAATGCCTGGGCAAGGAACTGGAATATGTGATGGTCAACTCGAGTTCGGTCCGGCATGTGGAGCTCGGCATCGCCAAGGACCTGCTGACCGGCAAGCGCAAGCGCATGTCGTTTGCGCCGATGGTGATCACCACCGGCAACCTGATGGCGTTCGAGGTGATCAAGCTGGTGCTCGGCCGGCGGCGGCTGGCCGGTGTGCGCGGCTACTTCTTCAATCCCTGGACCATGCGTGTCGAGACGCCGCGCAATGCGCTGACGGCATGGGCCGTGCGCGCGCTGGTACGGCGCTTCATGGCGAGGTTGATGCGAGATGAGGATTGACGCGTGATTGACGCCCTGGCAAGCGATGTCGCCGTTACCTGGCTCGGCGCGGTGGGCTGCGGGCTCTGCCTGCATTTCCTTTGGTCCCGGCGCGAGGCCGGGGCCGGCACGGGCCTGTTCCTGTTCGGGGTGCTGACGGCACTGCTGGCAGTCCGGGGCTTTTCCTGGCTGTTTGGCGGCACGCTGCTGGCGCAACTGGTGTTTGCAGCGGCAACCCTGTTGCCCATTGCCATGACCCTGTTTGCCGAGCACCTGGTGCGGCGCCACCACCCGTTGTGGCTGAAGCTGCTGGCGCTGGGCGTGTCGGTGGTGTTCTTCGTCATCAATCTCTTTACCGATCTGTCGGGCAATACGCCGCTGCTGCTGATGTTCCTTGGCTGCTTCGCCGTGGTGACCGCAAGCAATGGCTGGCTCCTGCTGTGGCTGCGCGATGCCGAGCTGTCCGACAACGAGGAACGCCTGGCCCGGGCGGTAGTGGTGGTCGTGGCCCTGGCCGTCCCGCTCGCGGCCACCGACTTCCGCGAGGAGCTCGGCCATGTGCCGGTTCGCCTGGGGGCGCTCGGGGCGCTGGCATTCGTCTATGTGTTCCTGAACCTGTCGGAATCGCGGCGGGTCGTGCGCGGGCTGCTGGTGCATATCGCAGCCGCCCTGCTCTTCGCCGTCGTGCTGGCCAGCGTGATGGCGCTGGCTTCGCGCGGGCCCGGCCCGGGCTTTGCCGAGGCGGGCCTGCGCAGCATGCCGGTTGCCATTGCATGGGTGCTGCTGACGGCCATTTTTGTCCGCATTCGCGCCGTTTCGCTGGCCGGTGATGGCAACGCGTTCCTGCGCTGGCTGCTCCATGCCCGGCTGGATACGCCAGAGGGTTTCCTGCATTCGCTCAGGCGCCTGCCGCAAACCGCCGACCATGTGGTGCTCGGCAACACGGAGCTTGCTGATTACGCCCTCGACGCGCTGTTCGACCTGGCCGGAAAGCGGCGGGAGCCCGTGTCGATCGGCGACGCCAGGGCGTGGACCAGGATCCGGGAAGGCGATCGGGTCGAGGCCGCGGAACAGCTGGTAGACCTGCTCGAGCGCCATGAAATGACCCATGCCCTGCTGATCGCGCGCCAGCCCGCGCAGGTGGTGCTGCTGAACCTGCCGCAAGGCGCCAACGCGGCGATCGGCGAGCTGCGCGCGGCGGTGATCCTGCGGCTGGCGCGCCATCTCGGGCAGCGGGAGGCGGCATGACAACCGTGCTGCGTGAAGGCGATTTCGACGCGTTCTTCGAGGCGCCGTTTGCCTGCTATGGCCGCGATACGCATTTTGTCTCGCCGATGAAGGGGGATCTTGCGCGCGCGCTGGACCCGGCGAAGAACCCGCTGTTCCGGCAGTTTGCGCGCCGCACCTGGTTCACCGCCCATCGGGACGGGCGGATCGTGGGCCGTATCCTGGCCCATATCCACGATGCATCCAACCAGCAATACGCTCAGAAGCGCGGCTGCTTCGGCATGTTCGACTGCGTCGATGACGTGGAGGTCGCGCAAGCGCTGCTCGACGCGGCGGCGGCCTGGGTGAAGCGCAACGGCTGTGACGAACTGGCTGGCAGCTTCAACCTGACGATCACGCAGATGATCGGCATCGTCACCGAGGGCTTCGAGCATCCGCCATACACCTACCAGGAATACACGCCGCCGCATATTGCCAGGCTGCTCCGGGCATGCGGCTTCGAGCCGTTCTTTCCGATGCGCACGTTCGAGCTCGACGTGCGCAGCTACGATCCGCAGCAGTTGATCGGCAACAAGCAACGCGCGCTGCTGGATGATCCCGCCTGGCAATTCAAGCCGATCCGGCGGCGCGGCTTTGACCGGCGCCTGCTGGAGGCATGCGCTGTCCTGAACGATGGTTTCTCCGGCAACCCGATGTTCGTGCCGCTGACGGAGGAGGAATTCCTGTTTCCCTGCGCCGGCATGATGTGGATCATCGACGAGCGGCTGTCCTATACCGCTTATTTCAACGGGGAGCCGGTCGGGGTGCTGCTGTGCGTGCCGGATCTCAACCCGTTTCTGCGCGCCACCGGCTTCCGCCTGAAGCTGTCCACGCTCTGGCATCTGATCAGGTTCCGCGCCAGCCGCAAGCGTGCGGCGATCATCTTCTTTTCCGTGCGCAGGGACTACCACAGCCGCGGCGTCAACGGCGTCATGCTGCACCATCTGCTCACGGCGATGCGCGGTGCCGGGTACTCGCACCTGGGCATCAGCTGGGTGTCGGATTCGAATGGCGCCAGCCAGAAGCAAATGGAGAAGATGGGCGCCAGGCCACTGCATCGGCTGCATCTCTTCAAAAAGGCCATCTAGCGACATGCTCACGCGCGATCAGCATCTCACCCTGCTTGCACAGGCTGGCCGCGCTCCCAGCGCGCACAATATCCAGCCCGCGCGCTGGCGCTTTGCCGGCGACAAGGTTGAACTGCTTGAAGACCCTGCGCGATGGCTGTCGGTGGGCGACCCCACCGGGCGGGACAACCAGATCGCCCTGGGCATGGCCTGGGAAGGCATGGCCATGGCGTTGTCGACGCTCGGGTTGGGGCTCACGCAGCCCGTGGTCTCCGGCCTGCCCTACCCTCCCGCTGCCCAGGGTCTGCGCCCGGCCGCATCCGGCCTGATCACATCTGGCGCAAGCCCGGATCCCCTTGCCGCCTTCGTGGACGCGCGCCGCGCCTATCGAGGCAAGTTTCTCCGTGCGACCCCGGCGCAGATCAAGTCGTTGGGCGAATGCGCTGCGGCCCACGCGGAGTTCGTCACGCTGGCCAGCGAGAACAGCACGGCGCAAATCGCCAGATGGTATGACGACGCCGCGGCTGCGGGATTGAATGACCCGCGGTTTGCCGAGGAGCTTTACCACTGGCTGCGCTTGTCACCGCACGATCCAGGCTGGCCGCGCGACGGGCTTTCGGCCGAATGCATGGCACTGTCGCGGTGGGAAGCCTGGGGCGCGTCAATTGCGCTGAGACCTCGTGTGCTCCGGCTGCTCTCGGCGCTTTCGCTGACCCGCCTGCTGACATCGGAAAGCGCAAAAGTGAAGAGCGCGGCGCGGATCGTCCTGATCCATGCCGCACCCGAGGTCACGAGCTTTGATATCGGGCGCCGCTGGTACCGGTTCTGGCTGGCCATGACTGCCAGGGGCTTTGCCGGCGTGCCGATGTCGGCGCTGGCCGATTCACCTGGCCATGCCGCCATGCTTGCCGAAAGCCAGCGCTTGCCGCGGGGGAATCGGCTCGTCAATGTGATGCGCTTCGGGCCGGTGCCGGACCGTGGCATTGCGCAAAGCGCCCGGCTCCCAGTCGCGGAACTGCTGCAGGATTCCTGACGGCAGCTAGAGCAATTTCAGGAATTCCAGCAGCGCATCCTTGTCGCTTTCGGCAAGGGTCGAGAATTCCTTCTCGTGGCCGCGGTTGTCGCGCCCCGCCGTCGCCGTGTCGTAGAGCACGGGTTTCGACCACGGCCGGTAGCTGGCCGGATAGGTCCAGGTACCGGCCGCATCGAGCCTGCCGGCGATGCCCAGCTTGCCGTAGTCCAGGGCATGACCTCCGACCCAGAAGCGCCTGGGCCGCGCCTGCGGATGCATGAGATGCCAGAGCGTGGGCACGGAGCCGTTATGAAGGTATGGTGCCGTCGCCCACACGCCGGAGAGGATGGGCGCGACATAGCCACTGGTGTTTGCCGCGTCGATATGCCTGCCCAGCTCGGAGCGCGAGATGGCTTGCAGCAGGCCGGGATCGATTGCTTGCCAGCGCGTCGGGTCAGTCCCGATATCCGCCTGTGCCACCAGCCGGTTGGGGAAGCTGACAAGGCGCGGGCGCTCTGGGTCCTGGCTGTAGCTGCCATGGCACTGGGCGCAGTTGGCATCAAAGACGGCGCGGCCGCGCGCGGCGCGGGAGCGGTCAACCGGCCCCGGAAACGGCGGCGGGGTGTAGCCCGCCATGAACCGCATGACGTCTTCCACCTGCGGAATCGCACGGACGGCGCGATCCGGTGGCATGCCCATGGTCGGCACGGTGAAGAAGGCCACGATATGCGCCAGCCGCCCGGCATCGTTGGCGGCACCGGGTGCCACTGGCGCAAAGCGCGGCGCGCCCTTGCTGGTATAGACGCCGTCATAGAGCAGCGATGAGCGCAGGCTGCGGTAGCCCAGTTCCGGAATCGAGGTGGAACCACTGGCGGCCGTGCCCGCCGAGAGCAGATGAAACTGGAACTTGAGTGCCGCGACCCCATTGGTGCTGCCGGCCGCGCCGTTGCTGAACGGCAGCGGCTCGTCACCGCTGGCTTCGAGTTCCGCCACCCGTTTTACCAGCCGCGGCCAGACGAATTTCCGGATGGTATCCAGTTCCTCGTTGCTGGTTTCGGGGTAAAGCTGGTGGATGGCGGAGAGGAGCTTTTCCGGATCGGATTTCACCTGCTTCACCGCCTGATAGACCGCGGTGACGAAGGCATCGAGGTTGAGGGAGGTATTCGGCAGGCCCAGCCAGACATCGTTGGTGGGACGCCCGTCCATGTCGTAGGTGATGCCCGCATGGCACGATGCGCATCCCAGGTTGGACACTTCCAGGCGGATCTTCGGGAAATCCCGGCCGATCACTCCGCTGACCACGCCCAGGGGCTTGTCGAACCTGGGCTGTTGCTGGCGCGGCCAGTTGCGGATCGCATCGGGATAGATGAAGCCAAACTCGCGCAGGGCCCGGCGCAAGGCGTCCTGAGTGACCGGAACGTTGGGGCCGCCGGCCAGCAGCAGTGCGGTCGTTGCCAGCTTCCACGGTAGCGCATTGGTCTCAAGGGTATCGGTGCTCAGGCCGCCGAAGTCATCGAAGACAAAGCGCGCCGCCCCGAGGTCATCGGCACGATCCCCGGCCCGGAAGTCCCGCATGACCTCGGATTCGCCCTCAGCGTAGCCGCGCAGGAAATCGCATCCCGCCAGCAAACCTAACAGCAGACCGATCGCGAGCACGCGTACAAGGGGCATCGTAGTCATCGTCCGACAATGCGCGCCAGGGGAATCCGGACCGCGCCGCGCTGATGGTAGCCGACCATGCATGCTGCCTCAATCCAAGCGCTGCAGCCAGGCCACTGCCCAGGTGGCGCTGGTCGACAGCACCAATCCGATCGCGACCGGCACGGTGAAGCGCAGGCCGCCCGCCGCAGATGCCACGATCTTTCCCGGCGGCGGCCTGGCTGCGCTCGCGCTCCAGCCCGATCGCCAGGCCGATGCCCAGTGCCACCGATGCGGAAATGATCATAGAGTCCATGGCCACCGCCCAAGGGTCCTGTAGTCGTCATGAGCCTGACTACAGTATCGGCGCAAGCGGCGATTTGCGCACGCCCAGCGATGACCTGCGACAAACTGGCGGGCAGCTTTATCCGGCGGGCGCCGTTACCATCACCACGTGCGCCTGCATCGGACCGGCCAATGGCCCGTCGCCATAAGCCTCCAGGAGCGCGTGTTCGCAATGGTCGGTTGCCCGGCCGAGCGCATCCGGCCCGCGCCGCTCCAGGTCGGCGCGCAGCGGCGTGCCCTGGCAGAATGCCACCGCCGGGATGCGGGCGGCGCTGGCGCGGCTGGTTGCCGCGACGGTTTCAAAGACCGGGGAGGACTGGAATCCGCCAAGGCGCAGGTCCTGCTCGATCGCGGCCTGGCTGTGGTAGCCATGCGGTACGCGGGCCATGAACTCGGGCGGTGCGTCGGGAAACAGCGTGGCGAGTGCCCCGGTGACATCGCGGGCAAAGGCGTTGAATTCCAGCTGGTCCCAGACATTGAAGATCAGGGTGCCGCCCGGCACCAGCACGCGGCGGGCTTCGGCGAAGGCGCGGCCCTTTTCGGGGAAGAACATCACGCCAAACTGGCAGGCGACCATATCGAAGCTGGCATCGGCGAACGGCAGCGCCATGGCGTCGGCCTCGCGCCAGTGCACCGGGCGGCTCGTGCCGGCCTGCTCCGCCCGCGCCAGCATCGGCGCGTTGAGGTCGGTGGCAACGATCAGGGTCTCGGCCGGCAGCCGCCCGGCGATTTCCCGGGTCAGCACGCCGGTGCCGGCGGCCAGTTCCAGCACCCGGCGCGGCTGCAGCGCGGCGATGCGGGCAGCCATGTCGGCAGCGTATGGCGCAAAGATCATCGGCACCATCAGGGCCTCATAGACTTCCGGAATCGCGCCCGCGAAGACTTTGTCCGAGTGTTGCAAGTCCATGAAACCCCCTGCCCTGGCGTGGAAGATGCCGGCATCGCCTGACTGGGTGTAGGACACATTGCGGCGAAAGTAAACCGTCGCGGCCATACCTAGTCGCGGATGCGCGGCATCCAGCCGCTGCCGCGCGTGCGCGGATCCACCGGCAGCTGGCGCTGCAGCGCGGCCTTGGCCAGCATGTGGGCACTGATCGGCGCGGTCAGGAACAGGAAGGCGGTCACCAGCAGTTCATGCAGGCTGGCATCGCCCCGGAAGCTGAAGTACGCCACCGAGGCCAGCACTACCCCGCCCACGCCCAGCGTGGTCGACTTGGTCGGCCCATGCAGCCGCATGAAGAAGTCCGGCAGCCGGAACAGCCCGACCGCCCCGACCAGCATGAACACGCTGCCCACCAGCAGCAGCGCGCACACGATGAATTCCGCAACAGGATGCAGCATCTGGCGTTCCCTAGTATTCGATGATGTCGCCGCGCTGCAGGTACTTGGACAGCGCCACGGTGCCGACGAAGCCCATCACCCCGATCAGCAGCGCGGCCTCGAAGAACAGCGCCGAATCCAGGCTGATGCCGAGCACCACGATCAGCGCGATGGCGTTGATATTCAGCGTGTCCAGCGCCACGATGCGGTCCGGCAGGCTGGGTCCGCGCAGCAGCCGCGCCAGGGTCAGCAGGAAGGCCAGGCCCAGGATCACCAGGCAGACCGGTATCACGATGGCAAGCATTGGAAGATCTCCTTGAGCGGGGTTTCATAGCGCGACTTGATGAGCTCGACCAGCGCGGCCTCTTCCTCCAGGTCCAGCACGTGCACGAGCAAGGCGCGGCGGTCGTCGCTCAGTTCTGCGCACAGCGTGCCGGGGCTGAGCGAGACGATGCTGATCAGCGCGGTGGTGGCAAGCTCGTGCTCGACATCGAGCGGCACCACGATAAAGGCGGGGCGCAGGCGCGCGGTGGGGCCCAGCACCATGATGGCCACTTCCACGTTGGCTTTCACGATATCGAACAGCACATGGATGCTGAGCCGCAGGATCAGGTCGGGCCGCGACAGGCGGAACGCGCCCAGCACCAGCCAGCGGTCGGCCAGCCGGCCAATGGCCCAGCCCAGCAGCGCCCCCAGCAACCAGTGCCCGGGGGCCAGGCTGTTGGTCAGCAACAGCCACATGATCATCAGGATCAGGCTCAGCCACGGATGGGGAAGCAGACGCTGCAGCATGGCTTACCCCGGCTGCCCGGGCAGCACTGCCCGGAGATAGGCGGCGCGGTCCAGCAACTGCGCCGCCGCGTCGGCCACATAGTCGCTGACCGGCCGCGCGCATGCCGTCAGCGCGATATTGCCCGCCAGCAGCAGTGCGCAGCAGGCCAGCTTGCGCGCATCGGGCCGCACGCGCACGCGTGCCGCGCCGGGATGGTCTTCGTCTAAGTACTCATTCCCTTCCGGCACGTGCTCGGCCTCATGCGGCAGCCGCCACAGCAGCCGCGTGCCGGTGCGGGACACGGCAACCAGCAGCAGCAGGCCCGACACCAGCACCGCGGACCACAGCGCCGGCACCCACGGCGGCGGGGTCGCGCGCAGCACCATGGCCTTGCCGAGGAAGCCCGACAGCGGCGGCAGCCCCACCGCTGCCACCACGCCCACCAGGTACAGCAGCCCGGCCAGCCGCGAGGCACTGACCGGGGCCCCGTCCTCGCGCCCAGGCTCCGGCTCCAGCGCGTCGGCCAGCAGGAACAGCGCGGGAGTGCACAGCGTGGTGCTGAGCAGGTAGAACATCGCCGCGGCCCAGCCGGCTTGCGTCTGCATCGATACGCAGGCGGCCAGCAACCCGACCGATGCCACCACCAGGTAGCTGGTCATCGCGCGCAGCGTGCCGGCGGCGACGGCGCCCAGCGCGCCGACCGCGAGCGTGATCAGCGCCAGCAAGAACACCCAGTCATGCAGGAACGGCCCCAGCAGCCCTTGCGGGCCGCCGAAGATCAGCGCATCGCAACGCAGCATCGCGTAGATGCCGACCTTGGTCATGATGGCAAACAGCGCCGCGACCGGGCCGGTGGCGCTGGCGTAGGCGCGCGGCAGCCAGAAATACAGCGGGAACAGCGCCGCCTTCAGCGCAAAGACCAGCATCAGCATGGCGCCGGCGGCCACCGCAAGCGGCAGATCCTGGGCCGGCAAGCCGGCCAGGCGCAGGCCCAGGTGCGCCATGTTCAGCGTGCCCGACAGCCCGTACAGCACGCCAACGGCCACCAGGAAGAATGACGACGCCACCAGGTTCAGGATCACATAGTGCAGCCCGGCGCCGATGCGCGCCCGCCCTGCCCCATGCACCAGCAGGGCATAGGACGCGATCAGCAGGATCTCGAAGAAGACGAACAGGTTGAACAGGTCGCCCGCCAGGAAGGCGCCGTTCAGGCCCATCAGCTGGAACTGGAACAGCGCATGGAAATGCCGGCCCTGCCGGGCCGTGCCCTCTCCCGCCGCCGCCAGCGCGGCGACGGCCAGCACCACGGTCAGGGCCAGCATCATCGCACCGGTGCGGTCCAGCTGCAGCACGATGCCGAACGGGGCCGACCAGTTGCCCATCGCGTAGACCACGATCTCGCCGGTAGTGGCCTGGCGCAGCAGGTGCACTGCCACTGGCGCCAGCAACAGCGTGGCCGCGGCGCAGACGATGCGCTGCGCGTGCAGCTGCTGGGCCGGCATCGCGGTCAGCAGCGCACCGGCAAACATGGGGATCAGGATGGGCAGCAGCACGGCGTGGTTCATGGCCGCGGATCCTGCTTGCCGCCATCGGCGGCGCGCTCCTCGGGCTGGCCGGCGGCGTCGACATGGTCGCTGCCGGTAAGCCCCAGCGAGCGCAGCGCCAGCACTACCGCGAACGCCGTCATGCCGAACGCGATCACGATGGCGGTCAGCACCAGCGCCTGGGGCAGCGGATCGGCATAGCTGGCGCCCGCCACGATCACCGGCGGCCGCCCGATCGACAGGCGCCCCATGCCCAGCAGGAACAGGCTGACCGCATACGACAGCAGCGTCAGCCCCAGCACCACGGTGAAGACGCGCTCGCGCAGCAGCAGGTAGATGCCGCCCGCGGCAAGGATGCCGATGGTGATGGCGTAGAGCGCGGCCATCAGGCGTCCTCCGCGGCCTGTGCCGGCGGAAGGTTGCGCACGCCCAGGTGCGATACGATCACCAGCGTGGTTCCCGTCACGGTGCAGAAGACTCCCAGGTCGAAGATCATCGCCGTGGCCAGTTCCACCTCGCCGATGCCCGGTATGTGGAAATGCCCGAAGGCGGTGGTCAGGAACGGATAGCCGAAGGCCAGGCTGCCCAGTCCGGTCAGACCCGCCAGCAGAATGCCGCCGCCGGCAATGGCGCGATAGTCCGGCGCAATGCGCGCTTCGGTCCAGCGCACGCCGCTGGCAACGTACTGCAGCAGCAGCGCCACCGATGTGATCAGCGCCGCGACAAAGCCGCCGCCCGGCAGGTTGTGCCCGCGCAGCAGGATAAAGACCGCCACCAGCAGCGTCAGCGGCAGCATCAGCCGCGCCAGCATGGCCAGCAGCAGCGGATGCGCCTGGCTGCTCCACGGCAGGCCATCGGGCGCTGCCGACGGCGTGTCCAGCCGCATGCCCTTGAGCAGCGCCTGCACCGCCAGCCCTGCAATCAGCAGCACGCAGATCTCGCCCATGGTGTCGAAGCCCCGGAAATCCACCAGCAGCACGTTGACCACGTTGTGCCCGCCGCCGCCGGGCACGGACTGGTCGATGTAGAAGGCAGACACCGGGTCATACGGCCGCGTCATCACGGCGTAAGCCGCCACTGCCAGCAAGGTGCCACCGCCGAGCGCCAGCACCGCATCCCGCCCGCGGCGCGCAGCCCCGGCGCGCTCCGGCGTCTCGCGCGGCAGGTAGAACAGCGCCAGCACCAGCAGCAGGATCGTCACCACCTCAACCGAGATCTGCGTCAGCGCCAGGTCCGGCGCGGAGAACCGCAGGAACGCCATCGACACCATCAACCCGCAGCCGCCCAGCAGCACCAGCGCGAGCAGCCGCTGGCGGTGCGTCACCACCACGCCCACCGCGCACAGCCCGAGCAGCGCCAGCGTGGCAGCCCCGATCAGGTCAATGGCGCCCGCCGGCACGCTGCCGCCGAGCCATTCCAGGTCGGCCAGGAAGTATGCCGGCACGGCCAGCAGCGCCAGCAGCATCCAGGCGACATAGGTCTGCAGCGAGCCGTTCTCGAGCCAGCGCGTGATGGCAGCGGCAAAGCGTTCCAGCGCATGCATGCCACGCTCGAACGACTGGCGCGCGCTCAGGTGGTCGATTGCCTGCTGCAGGCGCCGCAGCGCGTCGCGGCGCAGGAAGAACAGCGCCGCGCCGCCGGCCATCGACACCAGGCTCATCAGCAGCGGCAAATTGACCCCGTGCCACAGGTTCAGGCTGTACTCTGGCAGGGGCGCGCGCAGCGTGGCAAGCGAAGCCGCCGCCAGCAGGTCGCCCACGGTATAGGCCGGCACCAGCCCGACCACCAGGCAGATCACCACCAGGAACTCCACCGGCACCTTCATGAAGCGCGGCGGCTCGTGCGGCGGGTAGTTGGGCACGTCGGGCTGCCGGGCGCCGAAGAACACGCCGTAGATAAAGCGCAGCGAATAGGCCATCGTCAGCGCCCCCGCCAGCGTCGCCGCGGTCGGGATCACCCAGTTGAAGTCGCCCAGCAGGCCCTGCGCCAGGGTCTCGCCGAAGAACATTTCCTTGCTGAGGAAGCCGTTGAACAACGGCACCCCCGCCATCGACAGCGATGCCACGATGGCCAGCACTGCGGTGTGCGGCATGTAGCGCGCCAGCCCGTGCAGGCGGTCGAGGTCGCGCGTGCCGGTCTCATGGTCGATGATGCCGGCCGCCATGAACAGCGACGCCTTGAACACGGCGTGGTTGATGATATGGAAGATGGCCGCCACCGTGCTGAGCTGGGTATCGAGCCCGAACAGCAGCGTGATCAGGCCCAGGTGGCTGATGGTGGAATAAGCCAGCAGCCCTTTCAGGTCCCGCTGCAGCAGCGCCAGGCCGGCGCCCACGATGAGCGTGGCCAGCCCGGTCATGCTGACCAGGTAGAACCAGCTGTTGGTGCCGTCCAGCACCGGATAGAGCCGCGCCAGCAGGAACACGCCGGCCTTGACCATGGTGGCCGAGTGCAGGTAGGCCGAGACCGGCGTGGGCGCGGCCATGGCATGCGGCAGCCAGAAGCTGAACGGGAACTGCGCTGACTTGGTGAAGACTGCCAGCAGGACCAGCACCAGCATCGGCAGGTAGAGCGGGTGGTGCTGCACCTTGCCGGCCTGCGCCAGCACCACGGACAGCTCGAAGCTGCCGCAGATATGGCCCAGCAGCAGCACCCCGGCCAGCAGCGCCAGCCCGCCGCCGCCCGTGACCGCCAGCGCCATGCGCGCGCCCTGGCGCGCATCGGTGCGCCATGACCAGAAGCCGATCAGGAGGAACGACAGGATGCTGGTCAGCTCCCAGAACACCACCAGCAGCAGCAGGTTGCCTGCCAGCACCACGCCCAGCATGGCCGCCATGAACAGCAGCAGCAGGCAGAAGAAGCGCACCGCGGATTCATTGCGCGCGAGGTAGTAGCGCGCGTACAGGATCACCAGCAGGCCCACGCCGAGCACCAGCAGCGCAAACAGGTACGACAGGCCGTCCAGCCGCAGCGACAGGTCCAGCCCGAGCTGCGGCAGCCACGCCACGCGCCAGCCCAGCGCATGCCCCGGCTGCTCGAAGACCGCGCCGCGCAGGCTCAGCAGCAGCACCAGCGCGGCCAGCGGCAAGCCGATGATGACAGGCGCCAGCATGCGCGCGGCGCGCATGCCGATCAACCACGTCAGCGCCGCGGCCAGCAGAGGCAGCGCGATCAGCAGCACCAGCGCCATGCGCCCCCCTAGCCGTTGCCCGGGATCACGGCCGGCGTGTGCCGGGCGGCAAGCCGGGCCGATGGTGTGGGTCTTGCAAATGGGGCGGTGGTCATGGGCCAGGTCCTCTGTGCGGGCAGTCGTTCCCCCTACTTTCCGGATTCTGCCGGCATTGCGCAAGTCATGCGTGCCTTATTGCGCGGCGCACGAAAAAATTCATCGCCTTGCAAAAGGAATCTGAATACGCGCGGCGACGGCGCGTGCTGCGCAGCAGCGCCGCCGCGTAGTACCATCGGCCGCGAGGCGGCTTCCAGCTCGGTGGCGCCGCACATCATCGCCATGGCGGAGGCGCTGGGATTCGAGGTCGTGGCCGAGGGCATCGAGCATGAAGAGCAGGCGCGCTTCCTGCGAGAGCGCGGCGCGCAGTTCGGCCAGGGGTGGCTGTTTTCACGCGCCTTGCCGGCAGACGGCCTGCAGGCCTACCTGTCATCGCCGGCGCGCCCCTGAACGGCAACGCGTAGCTGGCCGAACGCTTCCTCGCCGACGGCACTTGGCGGCGATAGTCCCCGCGTGCGCGGGCCGGTTGTAAGATGCCAGCGTATCGCCATCACGCCTGCGCGCGCCGATACCGGCACGCGCGGCCATCTTCAGGAGACGCCCGTCCAATGAGCGAAGCGCTTTGTCTTGCCAGCGCCGCCGAACTGCAGCAGCGCATCCGGCGCAAGGAAATCTCGCCGGTGGAACTGACCGCTGCGGTGCTGGCGCGCGCCGAGCGGCTGCAGCCGGTGCTGAACTGCTTTATCACGCTGTGCGCGGACGAGGCCATGGCCGCGGCGCGCGCGGCGGAAGCGGAAGTGATGTCCGGCCGGCCGCTGCCTCCGCTGCACGGCATTCCGTTTACCGCCAAGGACATCGTCAACACGCGCGGCGTGCGCACGACCTTTGGCGCCGTGCCGATGCGCGACAACGTGCCGGCCGAAGACGCCGTGGCGGTGGCGCGGTTGCGCGCGCAAGGCGCGGTCCTGGTCGGCAAGACCACCACGCCGGAATTCGGCTCCAAAAGCCTGACCGATTCGCCGCTGTTCGGGCGCACCCGCAATGCCTGGCACGCCGAGCGCACCAGTGGCGGCTCCAGCGGCGGCGCCGCGGTGGCAGTGGCCAGCGGCATGGCGCCGCTGGCGGTGGCGACCGATGGCGGCGGCTCCACGCGCATTCCTGCCGCCTGCAATGGCGTGGTGGGCATCAAGCAGAGCCAGGGGGTGATTCCGCACAGCCAGGCGCAGGACCTGTTCGGCAACCAGACCTACGTGACGCCGACCACGCGCACGGTGGCCGACACCGGCCTGATGCTGCAGGCCATGGCCGGCGAACACCCGTGCGACCCGTGGTCGATCGGAGTGCCCGCCGCCGACTACGTGGCCGCAGCGCAGCCGCAGGGCGACCTGCGTGGCCGGTGCATCCTGTACTGCCTGGCGCCGCCGGGCCGTCCGGTGTCGGCGGACGTGGCGCGCGCGTTCGAGGCCAGCCTGGACAAGCTGCGCGCACTGGGCGCCGAACTGGAGCCGTTCGGCGGCGAGGGGTTCGACGTCGAGCCCGTCTGGCGTGCCATCAACCACACTGTATGGCGCACGCGCTTTGCGCCGATCGTGGCCCAGCACCGCGAGGCGCTGAGCCCGACCTTCGTGCGCCAGGTGGAATCCGCCGCCGCATTCACCGCAGTGGAATACCAGCAGGCGATGTTCGAGCGCTCGCAACTGTTCCTGCGCGTGCAGGCGCTGCTGGGACGCGCCGACCTGCTCGCCATGCCCACCATCACACGCACCGCGCTGCCGCTGGAGCAAGACCTGTTCGGCCAGATCGAAATCGACGGCCAGGACTATCCCGATGTGCGCGCGAACTGGTTCCCGTGGACCATGCCGTTCAATATGACTGGGCATCCGGCCATCAGCCTGCCCTGCGGCTTTGGTGGCGACGGGCTGCCGATCGGGCTGCAGCTGGTCGGGCAGTTCCGCGGCGACGCGCAGCTGCTGCGTGTGGCGGCCTTGTACGAATCGGTCCATGACCTCACGGGCCAGTGGCCCACCCTGCCCTGACACTCTCTCAACATCGTTCCCTGACTGCCATGACTGATCAAGTCCGATTGACGCGCCGGCTGCTGGCCATGACCGCCGTCGCTGCCGCCACCTTCGCCATGACCGCTCCGGCTAGCGCGGCCGATGCCGAGCCGATGCATATCATCGTCGGCTACGCCCCCGGCGGCGCCGCCGACAGCCTTGCCCGCCTGTATGCCGAGCAGCTGCGCCAGGACGGCCACGGCACGGTGGTGGTCGAAAACCGCCCCGGCGCGTCGGCGCGCCTGGCGCTCGACTACGTGAAGCGCGCCAGGCCCGATGGCAAGACCGTGTTCATCGGCCCCTCGCCCCTGTTCACGATCTTTCCGCTGACCTACAAGAAGCTGTCTTACGACGCCGACAAGGACCTGGTGCCCGCAGCGGTACTGACCGATGTGCCGACCGCGGTCGCGACCGGCGTGCAGCAGCCTTACCAGAACATGAAGGAATACGTGAGCTGGGCCAGGCGCAACCCGGGCGGCGCCAGCCTGGGCCTGGCCACCATCGGCAGCGCCGGCCACCTCGGCACGGTGGCGCTGGGCAAGGCCGAAGGCATCGCCATCACGCCCGCGGCGTATCGCGGCGCATCGCCGATGCTGGTGGATGTGGTCAGCGGCAATGTGTCGATCGGCTGGGATGCCGTGGCCAGCATGATGCCGCTGTACAAGGGCGGCAAGCTGCGCTTCCTTGGCGTGAGCGGCACGCGCCGCACCAAGGCGCTGCCCGAAGTGCCCACCATGAAGGAACAGGGCTTCAGCCAGTACGACCACGCCACCAGCTGGTACGGCGTGTTCGTCCCGGCAGGCACCCAGCCTGACGTGGTGGCGCAAGTGGAAAAGATGTTCCTCGCGGCCTCGGCCAACGCCGCCACCGCGGCCAAGCTGGAAGCGCTGGGCCTGGAAGTGGTGGCGCGCCCCGGCCACGAAGGCCGCCGCCGCATCCAGCTGGAACGCGCCGCCTGGAAGCCGATCGTGGAGGCGACCGGCTTCCAGGCCGAGGACTGAGGCCCGGCCCTGCCCTCAGGGCTTGGGCCGCACCGCGTCAGCGGTCCCCTGGATGAAGGCCTTGATCTTCTCGACATCGTCCGGCGTCAGCTTGCCGGTGAAGTCAGGCATGCCGCGCGCCATCGCCGGCCCATTGAAGACCACCTTGTCCAGGTTCTCGATATAGGCGGCATCGATATAGCCCAGGTTGGGGATATTGCCGCCGCGGTCCACGCCGGGAACGCCGTGGCACAGGACGCAGTTGCTGACGTACAGGCCGGTGCCCGCCTTGACCTGCGCCGGGTCATATTTCACGCCCTGCAGCAGCTTGGCGGTGCGGTACTCGGCAAAGGCCGGCAGCGGTGCCTTGCCACCGAGGGCGAAGGTGTAGACCGTGCCCGGCCCCTGCCGGTTGGTGGCGCGCTGGGCCTGCCCGTAGACCCCGCCCCAACCCACTGCCACCGACACATACTGCTTGCCGTTCAACTCGAAGCTGACCGGCGCCGCCACCACGCCGGTGCCGGTGGGCGACTCCCACAGCTTGTCGCCGCTGCGCGCGTCATAGGCGACAAAGCGGCCGTCGGCGGTGCCCTGGAACACCAGGTTGCCGGCCGTGGTCAGCGTGCCGCCGTTCCACGGCGACACATGTTCCTGCGTCCACGCGGCCTTCTGCTGCACCGGGTCCCACGCAATCAGCCGGCCGAAGGGCTTGCCCTTGGGCGGCTCGGCGTTCAGGAATTTGGCGGTGTTCCAGCCCACGTTGCCATGCGGCGTGCCGGGTTTGCCTTCATTGAAGTTCCAGGCCTTGTCGTCCATCAGGTTGATCGGCACGTTCTGCGCCGGCAGGTAGACCAGCCCGGTCTGCGGGTTGAACGACATCGGATGCCAGTTGTGCGCGCCGTACGGACCGGGGACCGAGTCATAAGGCTTGTCGGTGGCGCGCGCCTCGGGCCGCTCGATGGGGCGGCCATTGGCGTCATAGCCGGTGGCCCAGTTCACGTCGACAAAGTTCTTTGCCGAGATGAACTTGCCGTTGGTGCGGTCGATGACGAAGAAGAAGCCGTTCTTGGGCGCGTGCAGGATGACCTTGCGCATCTGGCCATCGAGCTTCAGGTCGGCCAGGATCATCGGCTGGGTCGAGGTGTAGTCCCAGTTGTCGCCCGGGGTCTCCTGGTAGTGCCAGACGTATTTGCCGGTGTCGGGATCGAGCGCGACGATCGATGCCAGGTAGAGGTTGTCGCCGCCGGCCGGGCTGCGCTTGCTGCGCGACCATGGCGCGCCGTTGCCGGTGCCCACGTACATCAGGTTCAGCTCGGGGTCGAAGGCCAGCGTGTCCCAGGCCGTGCCGCCGCCGCCCGCCTCCCAGTATTTGCCGCTGGGGTCCCAGGTCTTGGCCGCCGCAGCCATCGACTCATCCTCGAACGGCTTGGAGGGGTCGCCCGGCACCGTGAACCAGCGCCACTTCTGCTCGCCGGTGCCGGCGTCATAGGCGGTGATGTAGCCGCGCACGCCATATTCGGCGCCGCCGTTGCCGATGATGACCTTGCCCTTGAACACGCGCGGCGCGCCGGTGATGGTGTACGAGTACTTGCGGTCGATGATGGTGTCTTTCTCCCACAGCTTGCGGCCGCTGGCGGCATCCAGCGCGATCAGCCGGCCATCGTAGGCGGCCACGAACACCTTGCCCTGGTACAGCGCCACGCCGCGGTTGACCACGTCGCAGCAGCCGCGATAGCCGAGCGAGCGGTCCACCTTGGGATCGAAGGTCCAGAGCCGCTTGCCGGTGCGCGCATCGACCGCATGCACCACGCTCCATGACGCGGTGACGTACATCACGCCGTCCACCACCAGCGGGGTTGCCTCCACGCCGCGGGTCGACTCCAGGTTGTAGGTCCACACCAGCCCCAGGTCGCGCACGTTGGCGGCATCGATCTGCCTGAGCCGGCTGAAGCGGGTCTCGGCATAGTCCAGGCCGTGGCTGGGCCAGTCGCGGGCGGTGCTGGCGTTGGCACTGATAAAGGCGCCGTCAACCTTGGCGGCCGCATTGCGCGGCGCCGCGGCGCCGGCGGGCAAGACCTGCATCACCAGCGCCAGGGCCGCTGCCAGGAAGCCTGTGGCGCGCCTCATGGTGCGGTGGGGGTGCATTGCAACATCGGGGGCAACGGGGTCCGTCGCCTGCGTCAACGCATGGCTCATATCGTCTCCTGTAGGGCATTCTTGTTGGAATTCGGGACTGCAGGATTACGGAACTGCGCGATGCCGGGCGGTGGCCGGGGCCTATAGATAATCGGTGAGCGATTCGATTATGGGTACAGGGATTACCCGCAGAAAGTCGCGCCGCCGGCGCAAGATGGCTGGCGTCCCGGGCCTGCCCAGCGATATGTGCAGGATATTGCTGATGAAGAAATGAATATTGGACGGTGCGGGCGCCGGTGGCTTAGCCTTGGCGCCAAGGCAGGCAACCAGCCCGCATCGCCGCATCCGGAGACACCACCATGAGCAACTTCCTTCTCTACGAGCAGCAGGACCATATCGTCACCCTGACGATGAACGAGCCCGAGCGCCGCAACCCGCTGACCGGCAATACCGCCGTGGCGGAGTTCCTGGCCGCGATCGACCGCATCCACGGCGACCGCAGCGTGCGCGCGGTGGTCATTACCGGCGCGGGCACGGCGTTCTCGTCTGGCGGCAATATCAAGGACATGGAACGCCAGGCCTCCGGCGCAGTGCCGGGCATGGAAATCCGTCAGGACTACCGCTGCGGCATCCAGCGGCTGCCGCTGGCGCTGTTCAACCTGGAAGTGCCGGTCATCGCCGCGGTCAATGGCGCGGCCATGGGCGCGGGGCTGGACCTGGCGTGCATGTGCGACATGCGCATTGCCTCGGAGCGGGCGCAGTTTGCCGAGTCCTTTGTCAAGCTCGGCATCATCCCCGGCGACGGCGGCGCATGGCTGCTGCCGCGCGTGATCGGCCTGTCCCGGGCGGCGGAGATGACCTTCACCGGCCAGCCGATCGATGCCAGGCTGGCGCTGGAATGGAACCTGGTGTCGCGCGTGGTCGCGCCCGAGGCGCTGCTGCCCACGGCCTATGAGCTGGCCGGCCGCATCGCCGCCAACCCGCCGCACGCGGTGCGCCTGGCCAAGCGCCTGATGCGCGAGGCCATGCATACCCGCCTGGATACGCTGCTGGAACTGTCCGCCGGCTTCCAGGCGCTGTCGCACCAGACCGCCGACCACCGTGAGGCAGTGCAGGCGTTCCTGGACAAGCGCACGCCGGTGTTCACAGGCAACTGACCAGCTGAGCGTCAGGCGGACTGCTGTGCCGCTCAGCCTGCCACGCCCAGCGCTCCCTCTACATTGCGCACCAGGCTCACCAGGCGCGGGCCGATGTCTTCCTCCATCTGCTTGCTCTGCTGGCTGAATACCGGCACCGAGGCGGCAAAGATCCACGCCTCGCCGTCGCGGCGGGTGCGCATCGGCACGGCAACCGATTCGACCTCGCGGTGCAGGTCGCGGTGGCCGCGGCAGAAGCCGTGGTCTTGCAGGTCGCGGGCGGCATCGGCCAGGCGTTCCTGCAGCCAGTCGGCGCGCTGGGGATCGGCGGCGCGGAGCTGGGCGAGATACGCCTCGCGCTCGGCCTCGGTCAACAGCATCAGGTAGCCGCGTCCGGAACCCGTGCGCGAGACCGACACGCGCGTGCCGACCTCGGGCCGGAACACATGACTGCCCACGCCCTGGGCGATTTCGACGTAGGTCAGCGCATTGCCGCTGCCGACGATCAGCTCCACCTGCCCGGCGATGTGGTCCGCCAGCTCCTGCATGGCCGGCCGCGCCAGCTGGCGGATCGTCATGCGTGCCAGCGCGGGTGCGGCCAGGTTGATCAGCCCGACCCCGGGCACGTAGCGCGACAAGCGCTCCGAATAGTGCAGCAGGCCCAGTTCGCACAGGGTGTCGAGCAGCCGGAACAGGGTCGGCTTGGCCAGGCCGGTGCGCTCCATCAGTTCGCGACTGCTGAGCTCCTGCACCGTCGGGGAAAAGCAGTTGAGGATCGAAATGCCCCGCGCCAGCGCGCTGACAAGGCGCGCCTCGCCGTCGGCATCGGCGGGCGGCGGGGTCAGGGAGGCGTGTGGTGCATTCGTCATGTTATTGCCTTGATTCAAGGTTTTTTGATACGTGCGTCTCAAAACCCGGATGTTGCCCTTCGTTTTTTCCAAAGTCAAACCGGGTTATTTGGGTTTACACGACGATTTTCCGAAGCCAGAATCCCAATTCATCCTATTGGACGATCACATTTCGGTACAGACGTCTCAATATCCCAGCCACGACTCGCAACGTTCAGCCTTTTCAGGAGACACCGCATGCAACAAGCCGTCATCGTCGACGCCATCCGCAGCCCGATGGGCCGCTCCAAGCCAGGCTCGGCCTTTACCGAACTCCATGCCACCGAGTTGCTGGCCCAGGTCATCAAGGGCCTGGTCGAGCGCAACAAGCTGGACCCGGGTTTGGTCGACGACGTCATCACCGGCTGCGTGACCCAGGCGGGCGAGCAGTCCGCCGGCCCGGGCCGGGTGGCGTGGCTGGCGGCAGGCTTTCCTGATCACGTGCCGGCCACCACCATCGACCGCAAGTGCGGCTCCAGCCAGCAGGCGGTGCATTTCGCCGCGCAGGGCATCATGGCCGGCGCCTATGACATCGTCATCGCCTGCGGCATCGAGTCGATGAGCCGTGTGCCGATGGGCTCGGCCCGCATTGGCCAGAACCCGTACGGCCCGTCGATGGAAGCGCGCTATGCGCCGGGTCTGGTGTCACAGGGTGTTGCGGCCGAGCTGGTGGCCGCCAAGTACGAACTGTCGCGCCACGACATGGACAGCTATTCGGCCCGCTCGCACGAGCTGGCCGCCACCGCGCGCGAAAGCGGTGCCTTCCGCCGCGAGATCCTGGGCATCAGCACGCCCAACGGGCTGGTCGAGCAGGATGAAACCATCCGCCCGGGCACCTCGGTGGAGAAGCTGGGCACGCTGCAGGCCTCGTTCCGCAATGACGAACTCAGCGCGCGCTTCCCGCAGATCGGCTGGAACGTGACCGCGGGCAATGCCTCGCAGATCAGTGACGGCGCCTGCGCCATGCTGCTGATGAGCGAATCCATGGCGCAGCGCCTGGGCCTGAAGCCGCGCGCTCGCTTCGTGGCGTTCGACGTGTGCGGCGACGATCCGGTCATGATGCTGACCGCCCCGATCCCCGCCAGCCAGCGCGCGATCAAGAAGAGCGGCCTGAAGCTGGACCAGATCGACCACTACGAGATCAACGAAGCCTTTGCCTGCGTGCCGCTGGCCTGGCAGCGCGCGCTCGGCGCCGACCCGGCACGCCTGAACCCGCGCGGCGGCGCCATTGCGCTGGGCCATCCGCTGGGCGCCTCCGGCGTGCGGCTGATGACCACCATGCTGCATGCACTGGAAGACAGCGGCCAGCGCTATGGCCTGCAGTCGATGTGCGAGGCCGGCGGCATGGCCAACGCCACCATCATCGAGCGCCTGTAAGCGGCGCCTGAACCAGACATCCAGTCAAGGAGACACAGCATGAAACTGACCAATATGTCCGCCGTCGTGACCGGCGGCGCTTCCGGCCTGGGCCTGGCCTGCGTGCGGCGCCTGGTGGAACGGGGCGTCGACGTCGTGATCGCCGACCTGTCGGAAGAGCGCGGCAATGCCGCGGTCGACGAGTTCAGCGGCAAGGTCCGCTTCCTCAAGGCCGACGTGACCGACACCGACCAGATGAACGCCGTCTACGACGCCGCCGAAGCCATTGCCCCGCTGCGCGCGCTGATCCATTGCGCCGGCCTGGGCGGCCCGGTGCGCGTGGTCGAGAAGGACGGCTCGCCGGGTTCGCTGGAAAAGTACGAGTCGATCGTGCGCATCAACCTGATCGGCACCTTCAACGCGCTGCGCCTGGGGGCCGCGCGCATGGCCAAGAACGAACTGATCGACGGCGAGCGCGGCGCGTGCGTGCTGACCGCGTCGGTGGCCGCCTACGAAGGCCAGATCGGCCAGATTCCCTATGCCTCGGCCAAGGCCGGCATCGTCGGCATGACCCTGGTGGCCGCGCGCGACCTGGCACAGCGCGCGATCCGCGTCTGCACCATCGCCCCGGGACTGTTCGACACCCCGCTGCTGGCCAAGCTGCCGGAGAACGTGCGCGCCTCGCTCGGCGCCATGGTGCCGCACCCGCCCCGCCTGGGCGCACCGGATGAATACGCGTCCACCGCGCTGCACATCCTGGAGAACCCCATGCTCAACGGCGAAACCATCCGCCTGGACGGCGCCATCCGCATGGCACCGCGCTGAGCCGCGCGCTGCACCGATACCGACTTCTGACAAGGAATCCCGCATGAGCGACACGCTGCAACTGGAAACCCGCGGCAATACGCTGCTGATCACCATGAACCGGCCCCAGGCGAAAAACGCCATGGACTTCGAGACCGCGACCGCGCTGGCCGCCGCCATCGACCAGCTGGAAAGCCGCGACGACCTGAGCGTGGCCATCCTGACCGGCGCGGGCGGCACCTTCTGCTCGGGCATGGACCTGAAGGGCTTCCTGGAAGGCAAGCGTCCCAGCCTGCCTGGCCGCGGCTTTGGCGGGCTGACCGAGAAGCCGCCGCGCAAGGTGCTGATCGCCGCCGTCGAAGGCTATGCGCTGGCCGGCGGCTTCGAGCTGGCGCTGGCGTGCGACCTGATCGTGTCGTCGAAGGCGGCCAGGTTCGGCCTGCCTGAAGTCAAGCGCGGGCTGGTGGCCGGCGCCGGCGGCCTGATGCGCCTGCCGCGCCGGGTGCCGTACCACATCGCGATGGAATACGCGCTGACCGGCAATATGCTGGGCGCCGAGCAGGCCCACGCCTATGGCCTGATCAACCGCCTGACCGAACCAGGCCAGGCCCTGGCAGGCGCGCTGGCCCTGGCCGAAGAGATCGGCGCCAACGGCCCGCTGGCGGTTGCGGTCAGCAAGCAGATCGTGGCCGAGTCCGCCGACTGGAGCGCCGAGGAGATGTTCGAGCGCCAGCGCCCGCTGCTGGCGCCGGTGTTCACCTCGGCCGATGCCCGCGAGGGTGCCGCCGCATTCGCCGAGAAGCGCAAGCCGGTGTGGACGGGCAAGTGATGGCCCACGCCAGACCGAGGGCATCGAAGTCATCCGCCCTGGGCTAGAGAACGGCCGGCCGCAAGCCGGCCGTTCGCACATGCCAAGCAGCACACAGACCAGAACATGGAGGAGACCCATGAAACACAAGCTGCCAGAATCGCTGCTCAACACGTCCGCGGCCCTGCTGCTGGCGACCGCCGCCGCCACGCTGCCGCTGCCCGCCAGCGCCGCGTCCTGGCCTGAGCGCCCCATCACCATCATCGTGCCCGGCGCGCCGGGCGGCACCACCGACATCCCGACGCGCCTGGTGGCGCAGAAGCTGTCGGCCATCCTGGGCCAGCCGGTGGTGGTCGACAACAAGCCCGGCAGCGGCGGCATCATCGGCACGCAGGCCTTCATGCGCGCGGCGCCGGACGGCTACACGCTGCTGGTCGGCAATACCGGCTCGCACGCAATCAACTACAGCGCCTACAAGCAGTTGCCCTACCAGCCACAGGACTTCATGCCGCTGACGGACCTGATCTCGTTCGCCAACGTGCTGGTGGTCGGCGCGCAGGCGCCGGTGCGCAGCGTGTCCGAGCTGGTGGCGCAGCTCAAGCAGTCCCCGGGGAAGTATTCCTACGCCTCGGCCGGCATCGGGCAGACCACGCACCTGACGGCGGAACTGTTCCGGCTGCGCACTGGCACCGAAGTAATTCACGTGCCGTACAAGGGGTCGACACCCGCCACCACCTCGGTGCTGGCGGGCGAAACCACCTTCATGTTCGACAACCTGACGCAGGCGCTGCCGCAGATCCGCGCCGGCAAGCTGCGCGCGCTTGCGGTGACCAGCGCCGAACGCCTGCCGGCACTGCCGGACGTGCCGACGATGGCGCAGGCCGGCGTGAAGGATTTCGTGGTGATGGGCTGGCTGGGCTTCTTTGCGCCGGCCAGGACCCCGCCGGCCATTGCCGCCACGCTGCAGGAAGCGCTGGGCAAGGCCATGCGCGACCCCGAGGTGGTGGCCAGGTTTCGCGACATGGGCGGTATTCCTGGCGGCGAACCGCAGCCGAAGTTCGCCGCGCTGGTCAGCGGCGACATCAAGCGCTGGGGCGAGACCATCCGGGCATCCAAGGTCAGTCTGGACTAGCGAGGTGTGGGGCCGCCTTTGGCAAAGCGGAAGGCGGACCCGCCCAAAGCCAAATTGACACGGTTGGGCCTGGCGCATACGCTCGCCCTACCCTGCGGTATATTCAGCGCACGCTTAAATGTAAAGACATGGAAAGCGCCCCGGGGCTCACAACGATAACGACAAGCGACGAGACCACACCGTGCCTACCCCCACCGCGCCTTCCCGCTACGAAGCCCTGCGCCCGGCCTTGCCGATCCTGATCGGCGCCTCCGTGATGCTCAGCCTGGCCATGGGCCTGCGCCAGAGCCTTGGCATCTTCATGCCGCCGCTGACGCGGGACATCGGCATCTCGGTATCGGATTTCACCATCGCCATCGCGGTACAGAACCTGGCGTGGGGCCTGCTGCAGCCGCTGGCCGGGGCCTGGGCCACGCGGATCGGCTTCCGGCCGCTGATGCTGGCCGGCTCGCTGCTCTATGTGACCGGACTGGTGCTGCTGGCGACCGCGCACAGCATGGTCGGCGTCACGCTGGGCGCGGGCGTGGCCATCGGCGCGTCGATGGCCTGCACCGGCAGCGCCCTGGCGATGGCGGTGGCGGCGCGGCCGGTGTCGGCGGCGCTGCGCAGCACGGTGCTGGGGCTGGTGTCTGGCGCGGGCTCGCTGGGCGCGCTGCTGGCGGCGCCGATCGGGCAGATGGTGACGCAGGCCTACGGCTGGCGCGCCGGGCTGGCAGCGTTCGTGCTGCTGGCGCTGGTGATGCTGCCCGCGGCGTGGTTTGCCGGGCGCGTGGACCGGCTGCCGCTGGTGTCGCCCGCAGGGCGCGGCCAGGACAGCGCGCGTGAAGCGCTGGGCACCGCGCTGCGGCACGCGCCGTTCGTGGTGATGGCGCTGGCGTATTTCGTCTGCGGCATGCAGCTGGTCTTCCTGACCACGCACCTGCCGTCGTATCTGGACGTGTGCGGCATGGACCCGATGCTGAGCGCGCAGGCGCTGGGCGTGATCGGCGGCTTCAACGTGCTGGGCAGCATCTTCTTCGGCTGGGCCGGCGGCCGCTTCAACAAGCTGATGCTGCTGGGCGGCATCTATACGATTCGCTCGCTGGCGCTGACCTGGTACTTCACGTCCGCGCCCACGCCGCAGAGCACGCTGGTGTTCGCCGCGGTAATGGGCTTCCTGTGGCTGGGCGTGGCGCCGCTGGTATCGGGCTGGATCGCCGAGACCTTCGGCCTGCGCTGGCAGGCCATGCTGGGCGGCGTGGCGTTCTTCAGCCACCAGATCGGCAGCTTTTTCGGCGCCTTCGGCGGTGGGCTGGTCTACGACGCGCTGGGTTCCTACACCGTGGCGTGGCAGGTCGGCGTGACGCTGGGGCTGGCCGCGGGTCTGGCGCAAATTGCATTTGCCGTGGCCACGCGGCGGCGCCCGCCGCTGATGGCCACGTCCTGAAACACTGTGCCGGGCCGCCCCGAACGGGGGATGCGGAGCGCGCGCTTAGCACCTAGCATGAACACTGAGCGGTCCGGTCTTGGATCCTCAGGCCTTTTCAAGCCCGCCCCCGCGCGGGTTTTTTTATGGTTCGTCGCTGAATTGGGTGGCACGCGCGCCAGGCGCCCTTCCCTGGCCCATACCAATATGCGCGCTCGCCGGCGCCAAAGACAGTCCCCTAACACGTACAATCTCGGCTTTCCTTCCCGCCCCATCCGCTGCCATGACCACACTCGGAACGCCTCTCTCCCCCTCTGCCACCAAAGTGATGCTGCTCGGCTCCGGCGAGCTGGGCAAGGAAGTGCTGATTGCATTGCAGCGCCTGGGCGTGGAAACCATCGCCGTCGACCGCTATGACAATGCCCCCGGCCAGCAGGTAGCCCACCACGCGCGCACCATCGCCATGAGCGACCCGGACCAGCTCAAGGCGCTGATCGAGGCGGAAAAGCCGCACCTGGTCGTGCCCGAGATCGAGGCCATCGCCACGCCCATGCTGGAAACCCTGGAAGCCGCCGGCACCGTGCGTGTGATCCCCACCGCCCGCGCCGCGCGCCTGACCATGGACCGCGAAGGCATCCGCCGCCTGGCCGCCGAATCGCTCGGCCTGCCCACCAGCCCGTACAAGTTCTGCGATTCGCTGGATGAACTGCAGGCTGCCATCGACGGCGGCATCGGCTACCCGTGCGTGGTCAAGCCGGTGATGAGCAGCTCCGGCAAGGGCCAGAGCAAGATCGACGGCCCCGAGGGCGTCAAGGCGGCCTGGGACTACGCCATGGCCGGCGGCCGCGTCAGCCACGGCCGCGTGATCGTGGAAGGCTTTATCGATTTCGACTACGAGATCACGCTGCTGACCGTGCGCGCCATGGGCGCCAGCGGCCAGGTGGAAACGCAGTTCTGCGCTCCGATCGGCCACGTCCAGGTCAGCGGCGACTACGTCGAAAGCTGGCAGCCGCAGCCAATGCACCCCGCCGCGCTGGAAACCGCCCAGCGCATCGCGCAGGCGGTCACGGCAGACCTGGGCGGCATGGGCCTGTTCGGCGTGGAGCTGTTCGTCAAGGGCGAGCAGGTCTGGTTCAGCGAAGTCAGCCCGCGCCCGCACGACACCGGCATGGTCACCATGGCCACGCAATGGCAGAACGAGTTCGAGCTGCATGCCCGCGCCATCCTGGGCCTGCCGGTCGACACCACGCTGCGCAGCCCCGGCGCCAGCGCCGTGATCTACGGCGGCGTGGATGCCCAGGGGGTGGTCTTCGATGGCGTGGACCAGGCACTGAGCGTGCCGCAGACCGAGGTGCGCCTGTTCGGCAAGCCCGAGAGCTTCGTCAAGCGCCGCATGGGCGTGGCGCTGGCGTACGCCGACGATGTCGACACCGCCCGCACCCGCGCCAAGGAAGCCGCCAGCCGCGTGCGTCCGCGCGCGGTCGGCTGAGCGTCAGGCGCAGCTCAGATCGGATGGCTGCTCGCGGCGGCGCCGTGGGCAGGCGCATGATGGACGGCGGCCTGTGCCGCCGCCACCTGCGCCGCGGCCAGCACCGGCGAGATGCGCACGCCGGTCAGGTCCGCGCCTGAAGGCGCCTGGTACAGGCGCAGGCCCAGCTCGGGCAGGATCGCCAGCAGGTGGTCGAAGACATCGCCCTGGATGCGCTCATAGTCCATCCACGCGGTCAGCGCGGTAAAGCAATAGATCTCCACGGGGATGCCCTGCGAATCGGGCTCCATCATGCGCACGTTCAGCAGCAGATCGTGGTGGATCTCCGGGTGCGCCTTCAGGTAGGCAATGCCATAGGCGCGGAAGGTGCCGACATTGGTCAGCCGGCGCCGGTTGACCGGGTCATTGCCGGCGGCAATCAGCAGGCGGTTGGCCTCGTCGACCTCGGCCTGCTTCTCCTCCAGGTAGTCGTGCAGCAGCCGGAAGCGCATCAGCGCCTGCACTTCCCGGTCCTCCAGGAAGCGCACGCTGCCCGCATCCAGCCGCAACGTGCGCTTGATGCGCCGCGCGCCGGATTCGAACATCTGCCGGTAGTTGCGGTAGCTCTCGGAGAACAGCTTGTAGGTCGGCACCGTGGTCACGGTGTTGTCCCAGTTCTGCACCTTGACGGTATGCAGCGCGATGTCCTTGACGTAGCCGTCGGCATTGCACTGGGGCATCTCGATCCAGTCGCCGATGCGCAGCATGTCGTTGGAGGTCAGCTGAGTACTGGCCACCAGCGACAGCAGCGTGTCCTTGAACACCAGCAGCAGCACCGCCGACAGCGCGCCCAGGCCAGACAGCATCCACAGCGGCGAGCGGTTGATCAGGATCGACAGCACCAGCACCGAGCACACCAGCCCCAGCCCGAGGCGCCCCACCTGGATATAGCCCTTGATCGAGCGCGTCTGCGCCTGGCGGCTGCTGGCGTATACGTCCTGCCAGGCACTCAGCACGCCGCCAAGCATCAGGAAGAAGCAGATCCACAGGCCGGCATGGGCCAGGCGCTCGATGGCCAGCGCATAGCGGCCCATGTGCGGCACTTCGCCGATGCCGACGGTGATCACCCCGAACCCGACCGCATAGCCGAAGCGCCGATAGGCACGATATCGCGTCAGCGCCTTGCTCCAGGGCGCCTTGCCCCAGACCGTCAGCAAGCGATGGGCGATGCGCGACATCACGTGGCCGAACAGCCACTGCGCGACCACGGCGATCAGCACCAGCACCAGCAGGTACGAGGCAATCTGGGCCCACGGATGGGCTGGAATACGTTGCTGGAACAACTCCAGCAGGGCATCGAAACTCATAGGGGGGCGTCTGCAGCCGGGTGAATCGACCTGATAGTGTACAAAACGCGCCTGACACCCTGCTCGTTCCGCCTCTACCGGCACCGCGAATCGCCCCGCACACGGCGTGTCTCGCGGCCCCCCGTCAGCTTGCTCGGCTCGACGCAGTAGGCATGCATGCGCTGCTGCACGGCCGCAAGGCAGAGGCGTTCGCGCGCATGCCCTTGAAGCTGGCGATGGGCGAGCCGGGCCCGACCACTACCATCGGCGCAATGACGAAGATGCCGACTGGCACGAAGTCCTTGATCGGATCGAACGGCAAGGAATGGAACATGCCGGGATACATCGCCGTCGTCGACTATCAAACCGGGCATAGTACCAATACACATATGGTGCGGAACTTGCGTTAATGCCGGATGCCTGTTGAGCGATGGATCCAGCAAGATCTCCACAGCGGGATCCATTGACGCCCAAAGTCTGGTGGATGGCGGGCTCCGACCGGGAAAGCGCTGAAGCCACGTCGGTTCGAAATGGCGGAACGGTTGAACGTCATAACTAGCCGAAGAGGGACACCCCCAAAATTATGAAGGCTTTAGATGCTCAGATAAGGCTATTCCTGGCGATAGCGCAGGCCCGCTCCATTTCAGGCGCTGCAATGACGCTTGGTCTAACCCAATCCGGCTTAAGCCGTCAGCTGGCCCACCTCGAGGCAGCAGTAGGTCAAAAATTGTGCGAACGCCACGGGCGCGGGGTCGCCCTTACTGACGCAGGCCACAAACTGCAGGCTGCCGCCCAGACCGCATATGACGTTATCGACAATACGATTCTCCAGTTGTGCGAGGAGCAGGGAGTCAGCCAAGGCAACCTCCGAGTGGCTGTTATTCATACCCTCAGCTACTACTTCATGCCAGATGTTGTCTCCCGATTCATGAGCCAGCGCCCAAATGCCAACGTCTCGCTCATGGGGCGGAGTTCACCGGAAGTTGTAGAGCTGGTGGAGACGGGCAAAGCGGATATAGGCTTTGTTTACGACGTAGCGGTAGCCTCGGATGCCGTGGAAATCGTGCCGCTATTCGACGATGTCATGACGTTGATCGTCAGCCAAAATTCGCCCTTGGCCGCACTCGAAGGGGTCGACCTAGAGGCGCAAAGAGTACCGCTTGTCGCTTTTCCTGAGCACTATGCGCTAAGACGAATGCTGCACAGGAAGAGATTGGACACAAATGTCGTGGCGGAAGTGGACACGGTCGATGCGATGCTCAGGCTCGTCGCATCAACCGGAGGTCAGTGCGTTTTGCCAGACCGAGTACCGACGCAACTGCTCGAGAACTATGGGCTGTCACGAGTGCGCATAATAAACCCTCGTCTCAGTCGGCGCGTTGTCGCCATTACCAAGCGAGAAAGAGCTCAAACAGCGCTGATAAAACACATGCTGAAGATCGCTCAAACGGTCTGAGGTAGTACGCCCAGTCATAGGAAGTATGAGCGCTCCGCGCTATCTCAGCCCCTTCTGACTTCCCATAATCCAGTCGTACCGACATCCCACCGGCCAAGTCGGGATGGCGCCAAAGTGTGCTCCCCACGGGGGGCAGCAGAGGCGTTCTGGAGTCGCCGGGCCCAGTCTATGCCCGGCAACCAATACGACTGGAAACAAAATGGAACTTCGCTCTAAGGAATACTTCGACGAACGCGCAACGCAGGAGATGCGTGCCCATCTCAAGCCTCGCAAGCGCACGCTGCAGCAAACGCTGGCCTATGCTTGCCGCATCCTGGCCATGACCGGGCAGGAAGCTGGCTTGGCTGGCCAGATCAGTGCACGCTCGGAGCGCCCAGGCGCCTACTGGACCCTGCGCTTCGGTCTGGGTTTTGACGAAGCCACCGAAGCCGACTTTATAGAAGTCGACCAAGACCTGAATACCCTCAGCGGCACTGGGATGGCTAATCCGGCAACGCGGTTCCATCTGTGGGTTTATGCCGATCGCCCCAACACCCATAGCATCATTCATACGCATTCTCCGTATGTGTCGGCACTTGCCGCGGCCAAGCAACCGCTAATCGTCTCGCAAATGGACATGACGCCGTTTCACAACGATTGCGCGTTCCTTGCGGAATGGCCTGGCGTTCCCATCGCTGACCAGGAGGGCGTGATCATATCCGGCGCTCTGGGCAGCAACCGCTCGATCCTGCTGGCCAGCCACGGTCAGTTGAGCACCGGCTGTAGCGTGCAAGAAGCGACCTATCTTTCTGTCTACATGGAGCGCGCTGCCCGCATGCAGGTGCGCGCCCGTACCTTCGGGCCGCTTACCTCGCTACCCGACGATCTCGCCCGTGAAGCTCACGACTACCTGCTCAAGCCTTCGATCGTCAACGGTACTTTTGATTACTGGTGCCGTCAGACGGAGCGTTGAGTCGCACCACCTTCAGCCTTCGGTCCCAAAAGACGAGCCGACGACCTCCAGCATGATTTTGCCCCGTTAGCAAAGGTGGCAAGTGTTCCCATGGCCATCTTGGCCCGACTGGCACTACCAGCCAACCCGATTTTTTTCGGTAGCGAGCGGCTGGTCCTTCGGAAGCGGGACAGGGTCATACCGAGATTGGCACGCACAGATGCCGCTAGTCACCACCGGAGACGCAATGAATAACCCCGTAAGGCAAACATCGACCACCACCGGCGCAGTACATATCCCCCCCAGCAAAGAAGCGTGCATTTGAGTGACCACGCTCGAGCACATCGCCCCCATCAAGCAAGTCACAGAGGCATTCTATGTATCCCGCCAATTCACAAGCAGGCATCGCCAGCGCAAATGCCGGGACGGCCAAGCAGCACACCGTCGCAGGCATTGCCAGCATGCTCGGCACGACTATCGAGTGGTACGACTTCTTCATTTACGGAACTGCCGCCGCGTTAATTTTCAACAAGATCTTCTTTCCCAGCTTCGATCCGATCAGCGGGACCCTCGCCGCGTTCGCGACCTACTCCGTCGGCTTCTTCGCCCGGCCCCTTGGAGGCATTGTCTTCGGCCACTTTGGTGACAAGGTTGGGCGAAAATCCATGCTGCTGATCACGTTGATGATGATGGGTATCCCGACCATCATCATCGGCCTCATTCCGACCTACGAGCAAATTGGTTACTGGGCCGCCGTGATCCTCGTATTGATGCGCCTTCTCCAGGGGCTCGCCGTCGGTGGCGAATGGGGCGGCGCCGTTCTCATGGCCGTGGAACATGCCCCCGAAGGCAAGAAAGGCTTCTTCGGTAGCCTTCCTCAAACCGGCGTCGCTCCTGGCCTTATCCTCTCATCGTTGGCAATGGCAAGCGTTGCGAGACTGCCTGAGGCGGATATGTTGAGTTGGGGCTGGCGCCTTCCGTTCCTGGCCAGTGTGTTGCTTCTGGCTGTCGGATGGTTCATCCGCATCCGCGTCGCCGAGTCCCCTGACTTTGAAAAGGTCAAGCAAAGAGGCCATGAGGTCGAGGTGCCGGTGGTCCATGTCGTCAAACACCACTGGTTGTCGTTGCTCAAGGTATCAGGCGCGCGGATGGCGGAAGTCACGTGGTTCTACACGGTCGCTACCTTTGCCCTGACCTACGGTACGGTAACACTTGGTTTACCCAAGACGATGATGCTGAATGCCGTGATCGCGGGTGCTGCCGTCGCACTGTTCACAATGCCTCTCACTGGCTTGCTCGGGGATAAGATCGGGCATAGGAAGATCTTTGTGGTCGGATCGGTCGGAATTTGCCTCTTCGGGTTCGCGTTTTTTAAGCTTCTTGGCTCGGGAAGCGTCGGCGCGGTATATCTCGCCATGGTGATCGCCATCGGCCTTATCTACGCCATGCTGTACGGCCCCGAAGGTAGCCTATTTTCTGTGCAATTTCCCCCGGAAGTTCGCTACAGTGGTATTTCCCTTGCCGTGCAAGTCTCGGGTGCTATCGGTGGCGGACTGGCCCCGCTGGTGGCGACCTGGCTGCTTAAGCTCGGCCAAGGTAGTCCGCTGTATCTCGCCGGCTACCTCACTGCCCTGGGGGGCTTGTCGATCTTCTGTGTATCTCGCATGAAGGCAACTGAGCAATGACCAAGGCAATTGACTATTACTTTTGGATCAATTCGGACTGGGCCTATCTCGGACACGGCCGTCTTGTGGAACTTGCCAAACGCCAAGGCGCCGCGATCAACTATATGCCTGTGGACCTGCCGTACGTTTACTCGCAGACGGGGGGCATTTTGCTTGGGCAGCGCTCTCAGGAAAGGCAGGCTTACCGGATCACCGAACTCGCCCGTTGGTGCAAGCGGCTAGGGATTCCGGTCAATCCGCAGCCTAGATACATGTGCCCAAACGGTGATCTCGCTTCGTGCATGGTCATTTCTGCGAAGCACGCGGGACTTTGCGAAGGCACCTTGGCCCAAGCGATTCTTCATGCCGAATGGTTGGAGGACCAGGACATCTCCTCACCAGAGACACTGCAAACCATCGCCCGCTCGCTGGACTTGGATGGCGAGGCGCTTCTCTGCCAAGCCGCATCTCCAGTAATCAAAGCGGAGTACAGACAATACACCGACAACGCTATCTCAGCCGGTGTCTTCGGCTCGCCTGCATACGTCTACCGTGGAGAAGTGTTCTGGGGCCAGGATCGCCTCGATTTCCTTGAGGACACCCTGGCCTGCACCTAAGAATGGGGCGGCTTAAGTGCAAGGCAGACGATGGGCTCCAGGCTGGGTGATCTGCCGCACGAACAGCTTTTCTTAGCGGTCGCGCAACTGGATCATGTCGTTAGGCGGGCCCGCTGCTCTTCGTTGACGCGCCCCATCAGCTGGGGCCTCCAGGCTGGAAAGCCTCTATCGCGAGATCCGCGCCTTGTGCATCTGCGAAGGCGCCACCGAAGTGCAGCAGGTGATCATCGCCCGCGAGGTGCTCAGGCCGGGCGCCAGCCTTGGGGCACAACACGCCTGAGCGCGGCACGGCCAGGGCCGGGGCTCAGGCCGGCAGCAGCTTCAAGCCGCCAATCCCGACGAAGATCAGCCCGATCAACACCAGCCGCATCGGCGCCGCGCTTTCGCCCAGGAACAGGATGCCAACCACCGTCACCCCGATCGCCCCGATCCCGGTCCAGATTGCGTACGCCGTCCCGACCGGCAGGTGCCGCAGCGCCGCGCTGAGCAGGAAGATGCTGGCCAGCGCCGCCCCGATGCCCAGTGCCGTCGGCCCGGGCCGCGTCCAGCCGTCGGTATGTTTGAGCGCCAGCGCCATCACGATCTCGATCAGGCCCGCCAGCACCAGCAGCATCCACGCCATTGCCATGTCTTTCGTCCAGGTCTGCGGCCCGACACCCATTGCCGGGCACGCCACGCCACTGTAGGCTGTGCAGATCAGCACGAGAACTGGCGAATTCCGCAAAGGGGCTATGCAAACATGCAGGAAGCAGACTGGGACGACCTGAAGTATTTCCTTGCCGTGGGCCAGTCCGGCTCGCTCGCCGGCGCCGCGCGCGCCCTGCATGTCAACCATTCCACGGTGCTGCGCCGGCTGGCGCGGCTGGAAGAGACCCTGGGCACCCTGCTCTTCGAACGCCATGCCACCGGCTACGCCATGACCGCCGCCGGCGAGGCCCTGGCGCACCGCCTGGCCGGCGTCGGCGAGCAGATCGATGCGGCCCAGCGCCAGCTGTCCGGCCTCGACAGCCAGCTGAGCGGCCCGTTGCGCGTGACCACGACCGACACGCTGCTGGGTGGACTGCTGATGCCCCTGTTTGCGGAATTCAGGTCGATGCACCCGCGCATCCAGCTGCAGATCGTCGTCAACAACAGCTTCCTGAGCCTGAGCCGGCGCGAGGCCGATGTGGCGATCCGGCCGGCGAATGCGCCGCCGGAGTACCTGGTGGGCCGCCGTATCGGGCGGCTGCAGACGGCACCATACGCGGCGCGGCGCTACCTGCAGCAGCTCGGCCTGCCAACGGAAGCCGACCATCCGCGGCTGGCGGACTGGTCGGCCTATGACTGGGTCGTGCCGGACGAAGCGCTGTCACACCTTGCCCAGGCGCGCTGGATACGCGACCACGTGCCCGAACCCCGCCGCGCCGTCAGCGCCGACAGCCTGGTGGCGATGGCGGATGCCGTGCGGCACGGCATGGGCGCCGGCATGCTGCTGTGCCTGCTGGCCGGGGCCGACCCAGAGCTGGTGCGGCTGGCGCCAGTCGATGTAGCCATGGATACCGATTTATGGGTGCTGACGCATCCGGATCTCAGGCACAGCGCGCGCGTGCGGGTGCTGGGCGATTTCCTGTATGAGCGGCTCAGGCAAGGGGAATGGGTGGCGGGCTGAAGACTTGCCCCCCGGTTCATGCCGCCGCCGCATACATCTCCATCAGCTGCTCATCCGCATACCCCCAGTCAGCGGCATTCTCGAACGCCACCACCGTTTCGTCGCTGTGGCGCAGGTCGATCAGTTCGGTGGGAGTCGGCCTTGACTGCGACACGGAATAGAACGCCATCACCTTCGGCCGCAGCGGATCGGCCTCGTTCTGCGCGCAGACCACCGCCAGCCGGTTCGAACGCAGCCGCAGCACGGTGCCGAGCGGGTAGATGCCGACGGTGCGGGTGAAGGCCTTGAACACGCGCCGGTCGAACAGCGTGTCGACACGCACGGCCATGTATTCCATGGCGCGGGCCGGCGACCACGGCTGGTGGCCCGGGCGGCTGGAAGTGAGCGAGTCATAGGCATCGCAGATTGCGCCGATCTTGGCGTGCACGCTCAGTTCGCTCCCCGCCAGGCCGTAGGGGAAGCCGCGCCCGTCCACGCGTTCGTGATGGTGGACGCAGACATCGAGCGGGATGTTCGAATAGAGCCGGGCCTCGTTCAGGATGCGGTAGCCAGCCGAAGGGTGCCGGCGGTAGATCTCCTCTTCCTCGGGCGTGCGTTCGCTGGCCTTGTGCACCGGAGTATCGGGCAGCGTCAGCTTGCCGATGTCGTGGACCAGGCCGGCCAGGCCGAGCTCGCGCACCTCGTCGTCGGGCAGGCCCAGCGTGCGGCCGACGGCGATCATCAGCGCGCAGACGGCGAAGGCGTGCAGGTAGTTTTCGTCGCCACGCGCCTTGAGCCGCGCCAGCGCCAGCAACGCCTGCCCATGGCGCGACAGCGAGCGTGAGGCGGAATCGACCAGCAGCAGCGCGCCGTTGACCTCCAGCGCCCGGCCCATGCGGATGTCGGCGAACATCGAGCCGATCACGGCCTTGCCGGATTGCAGCAGCTCGCGCGCGCGGACAATCTCGGCATCAAGGGTGGCGGCGGGTGGCGGTGCGGTGGCCGGGTCCATGGGGTCGGGCGCGGACTGCGGGACCGGTCCGGGCATTTCCGGCGTGTCCGGCGCTGCTACGTTGCGGCCCTTCAGGATGTCGATCCAGACCTCCTGCACCCCTGCCGACTGTATCTGCCGAACCTGCTCCTCATTGGCGACCAGGAACCTGGCGCGCCAGAACGGATGGCTGATCCACGGGCCGCCAAGCCTGGCGACAAACATCCCGACCTGCAGTTGTTCCGACCGTATGCGTCTCAACATGCGCTACCCCCTCGGATGATGGTTTTCTTGTTTTCGATCCGGATATCGGCAGCCGCCGGCAGGACTTTAGCCCCCGTTGCGGGGAGAACCGTGCTGCCCGCCCTTGTCAAGCGCTGCCCGAATGCCCGGACGGCGTCCTCGGGCATTGCCGGGGGCGGTACCGCCGGCGCTACAATGGCCTGCCCAGTGCTCACAGACGCCAGCCAGTCGCCCCCGTTCACCCATGTCCGGAACGTACACGCTAGTCGGCATCGCCCGTGCCAAGACCCACCGCCGCGAGGCGCTGGTATCCCAGCTCACCACGCTGCGCTCGCGCGGGCTGACCGAGCCCGGCTGCCTGGACTACCACGTCGGGCAAGACGCCGAAGATGCGCGGGTATTCGTGATCTACATGGTCTGGGACTCCAAGCGCGCGCTCGAATCGCACCTGAACCGGCCCTATATGCGCGATTTCCACGCATCGCGCGCGGATTTCGTCGAAGGCGATTTCAGTTTCCGCTGGCTCAACGCCGCCTGATCCGCCCGGCCACGGGCAATCCCGATCACTTTCGGCCATCCCCCTGCTTGTCATTCCCGCCGCACCGATCTATCACTCAATGTGACGCCCGCAGCGGGCACGGCAGGAGTGCACCATGGAAGTCAGGGATGGATTTGCCGGCACCATCGGCCACACCCCGCTGATCCGGCTGGCCGGCCTGAGCGCCGAGACCGGCTGCGATATCTACGGCAAGGCGGAATTCCTCAATCCTGGCGGCTCGGTCAAGGACCGCGCGGCACTCTACATCATCCGTGATGCCGAACGGCGCGGCCTGCTGACGCCCGGCGGCACGGTCATCGAAGGCACCGCGGGCAATACCGGCATCGGCCTGGCCCACCTGTGCGCGGCGCGCGGCTACCGCTGCATCGTCGTGATACCCGATACGCAGTCGCCCGAGAAAATGGAGCGGCTGCGCATGCTCGGCGCCGAGGTCCGCGCGGTGCCCGCCAAGCCTTACGCCGATCCGGACAACTACCAGAAGATTGCCGGCCGGCTGGCCGACGAGACCGACAACGCGATCTGGGCCAACCAGTTCGACAACCTGGCCAACCGCCAGGCCCACTACGAGACCACCGGCCCCGAGATCTGGCACGCCACCGGCGGGCATATCGATGCCTTCACCTGCTCGACCGGCACCGGCGGCTCGCTGGCCGGCATCGCGCGCTGCCTGAAAGAGCACAAGCCCGGCGTGCGCATCGTGCTGGCCGACCCGCACGGCAGCGCTCTCTATAACTTCGTCAAACACCGCGAGCTCAAGGCCGAGGGCAGTTCGATCACCGAGGGCATCGGCACCAGCCGCGTCACCGCCAACCTGCAGGACACGCCCATCGACGATGCGGTGCGGATCGACGACCAGACCTGCGTGGACATGGTCTACCGCCTGCTGCGCGAGGAGGGCTTGTTCCTGGGCGGGTCGTCGGGAATCAACGTCGGCGCCGCGGTGGCGCTGGCGCGCGAGATGGGGCCGGGCCATACCATCGTCACGCTGCTCTGCGACCGCGGCGACCTGTACATGGCACGGCTGTTCAATGAAACCTGGCTGGAGGGCAAGGGGTTGCAGCCGATTCCGTTCCGGCGCGCCGGCCCAGCCGGGTAAATGCCAGCGCGGTTCACGCTGCCTTGAGCCGCCGCCACAGTGTGGTCGGGCTGATGCCAAGGATATGGCAGGCCGCGGCGCGGTCGCCGCCGCACTCGGCCAGCACGCGCCGGATATGCTCGACTTCGCTGGACTGCTTCACGCCGGCCAGTGAACGGCGCGGGCGTGTTGCCGGCGCGGCGGGCTCAGCGTCGGCCTCGGCCTCGGCCTCGGCCGGCGCCAGCATGCCATCGCCGAACAGCTCCGGCACGGCCGCCTGCAGCTCGCGCTGCAGCGCCTCGCTGTCCAGCCGGCGCCCGGCCACCAGCACGGCGATCCGTTCGGTCACGTTTTCCAGCTCGCGGATATTGCCCGGCCAGCGGTAGCGCGCCAGCCGCGCGCGGGCCGCGGCGGGCAGGCGCTGCGGCCGGTCCATGCCCAGGCGCTCCTGGGCGCGCCGGTACAGCAGCTCGGCCAGCTCCTGCAGGTCTTCGGAGCGGTCGCGCAGCGGCGGCATCTCGATGCGCAGGATATTGAGGCGGTAGTACAGGTCCTGCCGGAAGGAACCATCGCGCACCATCGCGGCCAGGTCGCGGTGGGTGGCGCCGATCACGCGCACGTTGACCGGCACCGCGTCGAGCCCGCCGATCGGCAGCACCTGCTTTTCCTGCAGCACGCGCAGCAGGCGCGTCTGCAGCGCGGACGGCATGTCGCCCACCTCGTCGAGGAACAGCGTGCCGTTGTGGGCCGACTCGAACAGGCCGGCCTTGCCGCCGCGGCGCGCGCCGGTGAAGGCGCCCTCTTCATAGCCGAACAGCTCGCTCTCCAGCAGCGCCTCGGGGAAGGCCGCGCAATTGACCGCCACGAACGGGAAGGCGCGGCGCGGGCTGGCGTCGTGCATGCCCTGCGCCAGCACCTCCTTGCCGGTGCCGCTCTCGCCGCCGATCAGCACGGTGGAATCCACCGCCGCATAGCGCCGCGCCAGCTCGCGCAGCTCGGTCATGGCCGCGGAGGTGCCGGCCAGGTCGTCCAGGCTGTAGCGCACCCCGGCTGGCCGCGTGCGCGCGCGCGAGCGCAGGTTGCGGTCCACGCGCTGGATCGCGCTGGCGTCCTGGATGGTCAGCACCGCGCCGGTGGTCCCGGCCTCGCCGATGATGGGGATGCGGTTGACCACCACCATCTTGTCGCCGAGCTTGTGGATCGCTTCCAGCTCCTTGTCGCCGCTCTGCATCACGCCTTCGAGCGCCAGGTTTGGCGCCAGCGTCTGCAGCTTGCGCCCGACCGCGGCAGCAACGGAAGTGCCGAGAAAACGCTCCATCGCCGGGTTGAACGACTGGATGCGCCCTTCGGCATCCACGGCCGCCACGCCCTCGTTCAGGTGCGCCAGGATGGTGTTGACGTAGTCGCGCCGGGTGGCCTCGATGCGGCGCAGGCGCGCAGCCTCGATCGCGTCTTCGAGCGCCATGCGCACCGAGTTGCCGGAGTACAGGAACACGCCGGTCAGGCCATAGCGGTCGGCCAGGTCGGTCACCAGGCCGGGGCCGACCACGACCTGGATGCCCTCCTGCTTGAGCGCCTTCACGCGCGCCACGGCATCGTCCTCGGTCAGGTAGGTATAGGCCGGGACCGACAGCGAGAACGCACGCACGAATTCATCCACCTCGGCATACGTCGACGCGTGCGTGACCAGCGCCACCCGCGGCGAGATGCGCCGCGCGGTGGCCAGCGCGCTCATCACGTCAAAGCCCGTGACCTTGACCAGCACCACCGGCACGTCCACGTGCTGGCGCAGGTAGGCGCCGTTGGAGCCGCCCGCCACCACCACGTCGAGCCGGCCCTCGCGCGCCTCGCGCGCCACGGCGCTGGCGGCGGCCTCGAAACCCTTGCCGACGATGCGGAATTCGGCCCGGTCGGCGTAGGCCGGAATCAGGTCGGCAAAGGCGCGTGCCAGGCGGCTGATGCCGATGGCCCAGATGCGCGGACGGGCTTGCGTGGAAACGGGAGGAGCCATGGTGCAATGCGGAAGGAATGCGTGATGAAACCCGGGACGAACAGGCGTACAGTGCTGGCACATTGTCCGCCACGCAGCCCGGGATTTCAACTTTGAATTCCAAACTTGGGATTTTGAAATTCAATTGTGCTGAAAAGATGACATGAAATCGGCGGCGAGGTCAGCCACCCTGCCCGCCAGCCCAGCGCTGACAAGGGCTGGCGGATTTTCCGAGATCCCGTCCAAGGGCTTGGCACACCCCTTGCAGTATTGGGCCCGTCCTGTTCACCAACGCATACGCCATGACCTACTCCGCTTCCGACCTCGCGCGCTCCGCTGGCGCCCGCTTCCGCCAGGCGCTTGCCGACGAGCATCCGCTGCAGGTAGTCGGCACCATCAATGCCAACCATGCCCTGCTGGCCAAGCGCGCCGGCTACCGGGCCATCTACCTGTCGGGCGGCGGCGTTGCGGCCGGCTCGCTGGGCCTGCCGGACCTGGGCATCTCGAACCTGGACGACGTGCTGACCGATATCCGCCGCATCACCGACGTGTGCGACACGCCGCTGCTGGTGGACGTCGACACCGGCTTCGGCGCCTCGGCCTTCAACGTGGCCCGCACCACCAAGTCGCTGATCAAGTTCGGCGCGGCGGCCATGCACATCGAAGACCAGGTCGGCGCCAAGCGCTGCGGCCACCGTCCCAACAAGGAAATCGTCACGCAGGGTGAAATGGTCGACCGCATCCGGGCCGCCGTCGACGCCCGCACCGACGAGAACTTCGTCATCATGGCCCGCACCGACGCGCTCGCCGTCGAAGGCCTGGACAAGGCCATCGAGCGCGCCGTCGCGTGCGCGGAAGCCGGCGCCGACGCCATCTTCCCGGAAGCCATGACCGACCTGGCCATGTACCGCAAGTTTGTCGATGCGGTGAAGGTGCCGGTGCTGGCCAATATCACCGAATTCGGCGCCACGCCGCTGTTCACCACCGAGGAACTCGGCGGCGCCGGCGTGTCGATGGTGCTGTACCCGCTGTCGGCCTTCCGCGCCATGAACAAGGCGGCGGAAAACGTCTACGCGGCCATCCGCCGCGACGGCACGCAGAAGAACGTGGTCGATACCATGCAGACCCGCGCCGAGCTCTACGAGAGCATCGGCTACCATGACTTCGAGCAGAAGCTTGACGCGCTCTTCGCACAAGGCAAGGGCAAGTAAGCAAGACTCACGCGCGGCCGGGCTTTGTCCCGACCGCTTGCACGACAACAGACAGGCAATACCAGGCATCACATAAAGGAGACCCAGATGTCCGAAGCGCAACCGCTCGTCACTCCCAAGCCCAAGAAATCCGTCGCCCTGTCGGGCGTGACCGCCGGCAATACCGCGCTGTGCACCGTCGGCCGCACTGGCAACGACCTGCACTACCGCGGCTACGACATCCTCGACATCGCCGAGACCTGCGAGTTCGAGGAAATCGCCCACCTGCTGGTGCACGGCAAGCTGCCGACCAGATCCGAACTGGCCGCCTACAAGGCCAAGCTCAAGAGCCTGCGCGGCCTGCCCGCCAA
>NZ_JBYSZW010000004.1:175079-210372 GCF_058787575.1 Cupriavidus sp. FW305-3-2-15-C-LB2 | reverse complement strand
GCGTTAGGCGCTGGTTCGGCCTGAGGGGGTGGCGCAACCGGAGCGCTGCCCGCGCTCATGTCCTGCGGCACCGCAATCACCGTCTCCCCCCGATCCAGCGCCAGGCTGGACTCATCCGGGCCGACATCCACCGCGGCAGACGATGCCGCGCCGGCCGGCGGCGCGACCTCGGCCTCCGGCGTGGGCAGCGCCGGCCGACGCGGTGCCGGGCGCGGCGCCGGGGTCTCGCTGGCCTTGTCGCGCGTGAACAGCTGGCTGAACCAGCCGCGCAGCTGCGTTCCCAGCGATGCGAACAGGCTGGTCTCTTCGTGCTCGGCAAAGCGCGCGCGGCCGTCGACGATGCGCGAGCGCAGCGCGCGCTGGTAGAAGTCGCCCACCATCGGCAGCGCGCTGTGCGCGCCCTGGCCCCAGTAGTCGCTGCGCAGCGTGACGCGGCTGTCGTTGAAGCCGACCCAGGCGCCCGCCACCAGTTCCGGATGCATCAGGATGAACCAGCCGTCGGCATTGTCCTGGGTGGTGCCGGTCTTGCCGGCCACGTCGGCGCGGATGCCGAAGCGCGAGCGGATGCTGGCGCCGGTGCCGCGGTCGATCACGTCGCGCATCACGTCGAGCAGGGTTTGCGTGGTGGCGGCGGGCAGCGCGTGCTCGGCGCGCGCCGGCCGGAACACCTGCAGCACATTGCCCTGGCGGTCTTCAATGCGCGTCACCATGGTGGGCGCGATGTAGTCGCCGGCGTTGGCGATGGTGCCGTAGGCGGCCACCATCTCCTTGAGCGTGACCGGGCTGGTGCCCAGCGCCAGCGACGGCACCACGTCGAGCTGGCTGTCGCGCACGCCCATGTCGCGCGCCAGCCGCGCCACGCGCGTCGGCCCCACTTCGTGCATCAGTTGCGCGGTGATGGTGTTGCGCGAATAGACCAGGCCGTCGCGCAGCGTCATGGCGCGGCCGGTGGGGCGGCCTTCATCGGTGGGGCGCCAGACCTCGCCGCCAGCCAGTTCGATTTCCACCGGCTGGTCCACCAGCGTGTCGTCGGGGGTCTTGCCTTCTTCAAAGGCCGCGCCGTAGACAAAGGGCTTGAAGGTCGAGCCCGGCTGGCGGCGCGCCTGCTGCACGTGGTCGAACGCGTCCTGGGTGTAGTCGCGGCTGCCGACCCAGGCGCGGATCTCGCCGTTGCGCGGATCGATGGCCATGAAGCCCGCCTGGATGCGCGTCTTCTGCTGGTGCAGCGCGCGCATGAAGGCATGGTCGGACATCAGATGGCGCAGCGCCTCTTCCGGCGCGGTGCCGGCGGCGATGGCGGCACGGTACTCCGGGGTTTCGCGCACGAAGGCCTGCACGAGCGGCAGGTTGGCGGCCCAGCCCGCGCGCGGCGCCCAGGCCGCGTTGGCGATGGCCTGCAGCCGGTTGCCCTGCTGCACCACGGCCTGCGTGGCCATGGCCTGCAGGCGGGCGTCGATGGTGGTATGCACCACCAGGCCGTCGGCGTAGATGTCGTAGCCATTGCGGTCGGCCCAGCCGATCAGCCACTTGCGCAGCTGCTGCGCGAAATGTGGCGCGGGGCCTGGCGGCTCGGTCTGGCGCTCGAAGTCGATGCGCAGCGGGCGCTTCTTCAGCTGCTCGTAGCGCGCCGCATCCAGCTTGCCGCGCTTGACCATCTGGGCCAGCACGATATTGCGCCGGTCGAGCGCGCGCTCGGGGTTGAGCACCGGGTTGTAGTAGCTGTTGCCCTTGAGCATGCCGATCAGCGTGGCGCTCTGCAGCACGTCGAGCGAGCGCGCCGGGCGGTCGAAGTAGGTGCGCGCCGCCATCTCGATGCCGAACGCGTTGTACAGGAACGGCACGGTGTTGAGGTAGGTCTCGAGGATCTCGTCCTTGGTATAGAGCGCCTCGATCTTCAGCGCGGTGATGGCTTCCTTGAGCTTGCGCGTCAGCGTGGGCGCGCGGCCGATTTCATCGGGATAGAGGTTGCGGGCCAGCTGCTGGGTGATGGTGGACCCGCCCTGGCGGTCGCCGGAGAAGGTATGCACCGCGGCCGAGGCCAGCCTGCGCCAATCCAGCCCGTGGTGCTGGTAGAAGCGGTGGTCTTCGGTGGAGATCAGCGCAGCCACCACATTGGGTGAAATCTGCGACAGCGGCACCCAGTCGCGGTTGGCCCACTTGAACACCGCCAGCTCCTTGCCGTCGGCGGACAGCACCTGGGCCGGCTGCTCGGACTTGGCCTTGCGGATATCGCTGATGCCCGGCGTGAACGGGATCAGGACCAGCACATAGAGCAGGAGGGCCGCCGGGATGGCGGCCAGGCCCACCAGCACGCCGCGCCGCGTGGGGCGCAGCGACCCGGGCCGGGTCAGGCCGGCGCGTGCAAGGCGCGCGGCCATGCCTGACAGGCGTTGCTGGAGGGGGGCAGGCAATGAAGCCTGCAGCGAGGCGAGCAGCGGGGCAAGCCGGGTCTTGATCTCAGCCAGCCTCATGAGGCGAAGCGGTCGAGGCACAGGCACATGGCGGCACGGGGCACTGGCATTACCGTCGTCGGAAAAGCATGCATCGTACCAAAACGTTCCCCTTGGTTACAGGGAAAACCCCCATTTGGGGCTATCCGTCACTTCCTGCTACGAAGCATGGGTCACAAAGGTTACATATTGCGCCGCGACAATGCCGAGGCCGCAACTTGTGCGGACGATGCGCCGTTGCCGGGTTGCCCGGCTGGACCTGGTTGGCCTTGCCGACCCGGCCTGGGTCCGGCGCGGTGTCGTGCCTCAAACAGAACACAGAGAAATTACAGTGAAGAAAGCTCTCCTTGCAATGACGGCAGCAGCGGCCGCGTCGGCCGCATCCGGGGTGGCGTCGGCCCAGTCCGCGTCGAACGTGACGCTCTACGGCATCGTCGATGCCGGCGTCGAAGTGATCAGCCACGTGCCGGGCAGCAACGGCGCCCAGGGTACGGCAACGCGCCTGAACTCTGGCAACCTGTCCGGCTCGCGCTGGGGCCTGCGCGGCACCGAAGACCTGGGCGGCGACCTGAAGGGTATCTTCGTGCTGGAGAGCGGGTTCGACATCGATACCGGCACCTCGGGCCAGGGCAACCGCCTGTTCGGCCGCCAGGCCTACGTCGGCCTGCAGGGCGGCTGGGGCGCGGTCACGCTGGGCCGCCAGCAGAACGCGCTGTACGACCTGTTCGGCGCCTTCGACCCGATGGGCGTGGGCCCGCGCTACTCGCTGAACAGCGTTGACTCGGCCTTCAATGGCCGCGCCGACAACGCCATCAAGTACACCGGCAAGTTCGGCGGCCTGACCGCCACCGGCTTCTACAGCTTCGGTCGCGACAACAACGGCGAAGTCCCGGGCGAGCCCAAGGTCGCGCGCAACTTCGGCGGCGGCCTGTCGTACGCCGCGGGCGGCTTCTCGGTCGGCGCTGCCTACGACCAGTACCAGGGCGCCACCGTGACGTTGCAGGACCGTGCCGCCAAGCGCGCCGCGGTGGGTACGGCCTATGCCTTTGGCGGCGCCAAGGTGTTTGCCGGCTACCGCTGGCTGAAGGACGACGGCGTGTCGAGCGCCAGCGCCATTTCGACCCGCAGCAACGTGTACTGGGCTGGCGCGCAGTACCGCTTCACGCCTGCCTTCCAGCTGACCGGCGCGGCCTACTACAACGACACCCGCAATAGCGACGCGGATCCGTGGATGTTCGTGCTGTCGGCGGACTACTCGCTGTCCAAGCGTACGGATGTGTACCTGAATGTTGGGTACTCGAAGAACAAGTCGGGTTCGGCGCTGGGCCTGAATGGTGTTGGCACGGTGGTGGCTGGTGAGAACCAGACCGGTGCTACCGTTGGCCTGCGTCATCGCTTCTGAGCGTAACTGCCTGATGCCCGCCTGGCAGGTTGTGATGCCTGCATGGGCGGGCGCTTGACTGTCATATCGACACCTGCGGCTGGTATTGCGGGGGGTCGTTGGGCCGGTTGATTTGATCGGCCTCTTTTTCTCTGGTCTTCGCCCTTTGGTTGCGGGGTGTTCTTGTTGTTGCCAAGCGCGACCTCGCGATATCCGGCGGCATGGCGATGACTACCGATACCCCGCCGCCCCGATAAACTGCCCAAACCTCTCACACCAAATCACCACCGCCCCATACCGTGCCGGATCCACGCCAGCCGGCAACGCCACGGTGAAGTTGCCAAAGGTCTTCAGCTCACCAACCTGCAGCGACCGGTCCTTGATCCGAAGGAAGGCCTCCTTGTTGTCGACAAACTCCGGCGCCAGGTAGATCCGATAGTCCGGCCCCGGCGCAACGCTGCCTTCAAAGGCAAGCGCCTGCGGCGAAACATGGAGCCGGCCGCTGGCCCAGTGCAGTGCGTCGCTACCCGCCAGGTCCTTGCGAAAGGTGCCGGTATAGCGCGCCTGTTGTGACACAGCCTGCACTTGCTCGGCACTGGCACCGGCCTGCTCCGTCAGGATCGGCAGGACATAGATGCCCGCGGCAAAGCCCACGGCCAGCGCGGCAAGGTGGGTCAGCACAAGGATGGCGGACTTGCGGAGCGGGTTGGGCGGCATGTTTTTCTCCCGAAGGCATGAGGATGCGGGTATGTCGGCGCCGGGGCCGGATCCTGACAGATCTGTGGTGCCTTAGCACATTCGCAACGGTTTCACCAATCCAACACACGGAAGTGGTTATGATTTGGTAGTCGCCTAGTCGAGAAGCTGCCTATGACCCTCCACGTCACGATCCGCACCATCCGTACCGGCACGCTGCAATCCGCCCGCTATCAGGCGCGGGTTTATCTCACCACCGATGCCGAAGCCCTGCCGTTGCTTGCAACGGACTGGAGCGAGCGCGAGGCCGAAGCCTTCCGTACCGCGCAGTTCTGGGCGCAGCGCCACGCCTATGTGGTGTCTAATCCACGCGCCGGGACTTTCTACGGAGTTTCGTGCCGGCGCTGAAGCCGGCCCGCGGTTGGCGCGGTGCCCCCGCGTTGTGGCTGGCGGCCATCCTGGCCCTGGCCGGCTGCACCGCCGAAAGCGTCGTCGGCGTCCTGTCGGGCGGCCGCGATGGCTTGTGGCGCAACGTGCAGCAGCGCTGCCTTGGCAGTACCGCGGCGGCTCATCCCGATTGCGCGCAAGTGGATCGGTCCCAGGGACTGGTGCTCTACAAGGACGCGATCGGCAAGTCGCATTACCTGGTGATCCCGGCACGGACGATGACCGGCATCGACGACGCCAGAGCCTGGGACGGCGCAGGCGCCAACCCCTGGGCCTTCGGCTGGGCCGCGCGCGGCATCGTTGGCCGCTCGCTTGGCAAGGCCGTGCCCGACGACATGCTGGGCCTCGCGATCAATTCCCGCGCCTCGCGCAGCCAGGACCAGCTGCATATCCATCTCGATTGCATCAGCTCGGCCGCGCGCGCCGTGGTCAATGGCGCGGCCGGGCCGATCGGCACCGGCTGGACCACGCTGCGGCTCGAGGACAAGCCGGTGCGCGCGATCTTTGTGCCAGCCAGCGCGCCGGTGCTGGCGGTCGACCCTTTCCAGCTCGTGCGTGACGGCACCAAGGGGGGCGCCGCCGCAGCGCCGCCGGACCGCGGCATCTTTGTCACCTATGTGCGGGAGCGGCAGGGCGGGGCAGGCTTTGTCGTGATCGACCAGCCCGTCGACAGCGCGGCCGGCAGCAACGGCCACGCCAGCGATTTCCTGGACCGGCGCTGCCGGCTGGCTGAAGGCCTGGCGAGCGCGGCGGGCTGATCGGCGGCCCGCCCGCCGGGCCTTACTGCGCACGGGCGCCCGAAGCCGCAGGCGTTGCAACGGGCTTCGCGGGCGTTCCGCCGGGCTTGGCGGGCGGAATGCCGGGTGTCGCCAGCGCGTCCAGCGCCTTGGCCGCCGCCAGATGCTGCGGGATCATCAGCCCTTCACGCGCCGTTGCCACGGCAATCTGCGCGCCCTGGGCGCTGCCGCGGGCGACAAAGTCGCGCCCGTGGCGGTAGACCAGCCGCGTCAGCTCGGCCACTTCGGTATCGGACAGGTCCGGCCCGGTCACCAGGATCGCCGCCGTGGCGATGGTGCGCACCGGCGTGTGCAGGCCGGGATAGGTGCCCGGCGCGATGGTGGCGCGGAAATAGCCCGCCTTCTGCCCGACCATCGCGGTGATGACCCGTTCGTCCAGCGGCAGCAGCCGCAGCGGCATTTCGCCGAGCGCGTCGCGGATGCTGTCGGCCGGCACGCCGATCACCTGGATCACCGCGTCGACCTGCTTCTGGCGCAGCGCCACCAGCCCGGTGCCCAGCCCAACTTCCTCGGCCTTGAAGTCCTTGTCGGTCAGGCCATGCGCAGCCAGCACGCGCAGCGCGGTCACGCGCGAGGCTGAGCCGCGCTCGCCCACGGCGATGCGCTTGCCGCGCAGCTCTGACACCGAGCGGGCGGGATCGGCGTCGCGCACCAGCACGTGCACGGGCTCGGGGTAGAGGCTGCCGATGGCGCGCAGCGAGGCTTGCGGGCCGTCGGCGGCAAACACGCCCTTGCCCTCGTAGGCTTCCAGCGCCGCATCGCCCTGCGCCAGCGCCACCGAGACCTTGCCGGCGCGCAGCAGCCGCAGGTTCTCTTCTCCGCCGTGCGTGACCAGCGGCATCGCGCGCACGCGTGCCCCGTCCACCAGCGCTTTCGCGAAGCGCAGGTACTGGCCGTGTTCGGCGCCGGCGGCAATGGCATAGCCCTCGTTGACCCGTGCCAGCCGCGCGCGGATGTTGGCGTGCGCGGTGGTCAGCTCCTGCTCGATCACGGCGCGCTGCGCCGGCGAGGCATCCTTCTGCACGGACTCGATCACCTTGCGCATCGCGTCCAGGATCGCCGCCGGGCCCCTTTGCGCATCGGTGGCGACGGTCGGGGCTTCAGCGGGGCGGTAGCCGGCCGGCAGCACGCCGACCCAGCGCTCGCCGTCGCGCCGGTACAGCGCCGTGCCATGCGCGCGGATGATGTCGCCGGCCTTGTTGCCGCCGCTGGTGATGCCGGTGATGCCGCGCGGGCCCGCGCCCAGCGCCGACACCAGCCCGGCCACGCCGGGCGAGTCCCAGGCGCCGAAGTCGTAGTCGCGCAGCAGTTTCAGTTCCGCATCGAAGTACACCACGCGGCGGGTTTCACCGGCCGGGGCCTTGGTGTCTGCCTGCGAGCCGCGCCGATCCAGGCCGGCCAGTTCCACCGTGCCCGGCGGCAGCGCCTGCGCCAGCCGCTCGTTGATGCCGGCGCGGATGCCGTCGGCGGGCGGGCCGCCGCCGCAGCCTGCCAGCCAGGCGCTGGCCACCAAGGCAATGAGGAGGGTGAAGAGGGCGCGGCGCATGTCAGCCTCCGATCAGCGGCAACGCCAGCAGCATGGTCAGCACGAAGGCGTTCATCAGGTCGACGAAGAACGCGCCGGCCAGCGGCGTGATCAAATAGCTGGTGGGTGCCGGCCCGTAGCGGGACGTGATGGCGCGCATATTGGCCATGGCGGTGGCGGTCGACCCCATGTTGAAGCCGATAAAGGCGGCCGAGGTGACCGCAGCCTCGTAGTCGCCCCCCATGAAGCGGAAGCACACCAGCACCACATACAGGATGATGAAGACCACCTGCATGGCGATGATCAGCAGGAAGGGGCCGGCGGACAGCGCCACCTCGGCCAGGTCCAGCGCCATCATGGTCATCACAAGGAACAGCGACAGGCAGATATTGGTGATCAGGTCGGTGGCGCGGTCGTCAAAGCGCACGCCGGCAAAGGGCAGCAGGTTGCGGATGGCGATGCCGAGCATCATGCACCACAGGAAGCCGGGGATGGTGATGGCGCCGGTGGGCATCTGCGCGGCGATCCAGCGCCCGCCGATCACCGCGGCCAGGATGCCGGCCAGCGAGGCCAGCGCGCCCACGGTGGTGATGGGGGAAACCGCGGCGGCTTCTTCCTCGGTGTCGCCGGCCTCGCGCGCGGTCGAGCGCAGCTTGTAGCGCGAGATCAGGTACTGCGCCACCGGGCCGCCGATGATGCCGCCCACAATCAGGCCGATGGTGGCCACTGTCATCGACAGGTCCATCACCGCCTGCAGGTTGTTGACCTCGGCAAAGCGCTCGGCATAGGCGGCGCCGGTGCCGTGGCCGCCCACCAGCGTGATCGAGCCGCTCACCAGCCCGAAGATGGGATGCAGGTCCAGCGTCCTGGCCATGGCCACGCCCACCACGTTCTGCACCAGGATGTAGGGCAGCAGGATGATGAGGAAGATCACCAGCGCCTTGCCGCCGCGCCTGAGCATGCGCAGGTCGGCGCAGAGCCCGACGCCGCCGAAGAACATCAGCAGCAGCACCGGCTTCATGCCGGGATCGATCACCACGCGGAAGTTCGCTGCCGCCAGCGCCACCGAGGCGATGATCGCGAACAGCAGGCCGCCGGTGACAGGGTCGGGAATGTTGTAGCGCGACAGCACGCCGACGCTGCGGTTGACCAGCGTGCCGATCAGCAGCACCACGACGGCAGTCAGCAGCGAGCCCAGCAGGTCGAGGTTCATCGGGGGCGTCCTGGCGGAGAGGGTTGCGGGGGTACCTTGCCATCGGGCGCCGCTGGCCGTGCCGGGGGTGCACTGGCCGCCGGCAATGCCTGACGGGGAGCATGCATCACTACGGGTTGTAGACGCGCGGGTGGAATAAGGCAAGGAAAGGTTGGGGGTGGGGCGCAGCGACTACCGGGCCGTGAATGCCGATGCCGTGCTCCCTCTCCCGCTTGCGGGAGAGGGGAGCGAACCCTCGCTCAGCGCGCCCGCAACGCGTCCACGATATTCATTCGCGCCGCCCGCACCGCCGGCAGGAATCCGCCCGCCAGCCCCATCACCATCGAGAACGCCAGCGTCTGCAGCGCGATGGCCGGGGTCAGGATGAAGCGGAACGAGAGGTCCGCGAAGGTCTGGAAGTTGGTGGTCGAGAACGACGCGAACTGCATCAGCGTGGCGCACGCAAGGCCTGCGATGCCGCCCACCAGCCCCAGCAGCGCGGCTTCGATCAGGAAGGCGGTCAGCACGTTGACGCGCTTGAAACCCAGCGCGCGCAGCGTGCCGATCTCCGCCACGCGGTTGGCCACCGAGGCGTACATGGTGATCATGGCGCCGATCATCGCCGCGACCGAAAAGATGGTGGACAGCGTGAAGCCGAGGATCTTGATAAAGCTGGACAGCGCCTTGGACTGGTCGCTGTAGAAGGCCTGCTCGCGCTTGGCCTCGTCGGCCAGCCGCGGGTCGACGTCGATATCGGCGCGAAAGCGGTCGAACAGCGCCGAATCCGCCAGCCGCACCACCATCGACGAATACGCATTGCGCCGGAACGACTGCATCAGCTGGTCCACGTCGCCCCAGATCTCGGAGTCGAAGCCGCTGCCGCCGGCGTCGAAGTGGCCGACCACGGTCCAGTCGCGCTGGGCAAAGCGCAGGTGCTCGCCGATCTGCACCCCGGCAAAGCCGCCGGCGATGCTGCTGCCGACGATGATCTCGGACGAGCCCGGCCGGAACATGCGTCCGGTCACCAGCCGCACCTGCGGGCGCAGGTCCATGCCCGGCGGCGAGATGCCGCGGATCACGACGTTGGACGGCTGCCCGGTGCTGGTCTTGGTAAGCGAGATCAGCACCACCGCCTCGCGCGAGGCCAGCGGCCGGCCAGCGCCGCTCATGGCCACGGCCGGGTGCATCTCCATGATGCTGGCTTGGTCGCGGTTGACCGAGCTCTGGATCTCGGTCTCGGCGCCCTTGCGGATCAGCACCACGTTGTTCTGCTCGCCGGTGGTGACCAGGGTCTTCTTCAGGCCGGCGTCCAGCATCAGCATGGTGGCAAAGACGAACACCACCAGCGCCAGCCCGCCCGCGGTCAGCGCGGTGGTCAGGCGCCTGGCCCACAGGTTGCGCGCGATATAGGTCAGCGGGATCGCCACATCAGCCTCCGCGCGCTAGCCGATGGCCCGCAGGCCCTCGACGATGCGCACGCGCGCAGCCTGCACCGCCGGCACGATGCCGGCAAAGACGCCCACCGCCAGCGCGCAGGCCGCCTGCAGCTGCATGGTCTGGGGCGACACGGTGAAGACCGGGAACACGCCGCCAACGGCCTGCTTGAAGGCGCTTGCCACCGGCGGCGTCGCCAGCATGCCGAGCGCGCCGCCGGCCACGCAGATCGCCAGCGACTCGCCGAACACCAGCAGCGCCAGGAAGCCGGGGCCGAAGCCCAGTGCCTTGAGCGTGGCGTATTCCACGGTGCGCTCGCGTGCGCTCATCGCCATGGCATTGGCCATCACCGCCATGATGATCACGATCACCACGTAGGACACCACGCGGATCGCCGCGATGATCTGGTTGGACATGGCGACAAAGCCCAGCTGGAAGGCCTGCTCGGTCTCGGTCAGCGTCTCCGCCAGTGAATTGCGGAACACCGCATCGACATTGCGCGAGATCGCGGCGGTGTTGTCGGGGTTGTCCACGCCCAGCACAAAGACGCCGACCTGGTCGGCCTGGCGCGGGGTGCGCTTGCGCACGGTCTCGTTCAGGTATTCCCAGTGGAACACCATCTGGCGCGTGATGGTGCTCTCGTCGCGCCCTTCCATGATGCCGCGCACCACGAACTCCCAGGTGCCGGGGTAGATGGTGCCCTTGATCGGGACCACGTCGCCAAGCTTGAAGCCGAACTGGTCGGCCAGCTGGCGCCCGACCAGCGCGCCCTTGCGGTCGCGCTGGTAGTCGGCGCGCTGCTGGTCGGGCACGATGAATTCCGGATAGAGGTCGAGGTAGTTATCGGATACCGCGAACTGCGCGAAGAAGTTCTTGGGATCGCGGTAGACGCCGCCGAACCAGTTGGAGCGCGCCACCGAGGTCACGCCGTCGACGCCCCTGATGCGGCTTTCGTAGCTCAGCGGCAGCGGAAACACCAGCGAGATCGCATTGCGCGTGACCAGCCGCGCGCTGGATGCTGCAGACGCGCCCGCATACCAGGCATCGATCACCGTCTGCAGCAGCCCGAACGCCAGTACCGCGATCACCAACCCGAACACCGTCAGCGTGGTGCGCAGCTTGTGCCGCAGCGCGTTGCGGGTGATCAGCTTGAGTGCGTACATGACGACTTAGGCAATCTCGCCACGGATCAACTCTCCCTTCTCCAGGTGCACCAGCGACCCGGCCGCGGCCGCGGCGTGGGCATCGTGCGTGACCATGATGATGGTCTTGCCGGCATCGGCATTGAGCCGCTGCATCATCGCCAGGATCTCGGCGGCGGAGGTGCGGTCGAGGTCGCCGGTGGGCTCGTCGGCGACGATCAGCGCGGGGTCGGTGATCAGCGCGCGCGCAATCGCCACGCGCTGCTGCTGGCCGCCCGACAGCTCCGACGGGTAGTGGCTCATGCGGTCGGCCAGGTTGACCATGTCCAGCACCAGTTCCACGCGCGCACGACGCTCCGCACGTGGCAGGCTGGTCAGCATCAGCGGCAGCTCCACGTTCTCGAACGCGGTCAGCACCGGCATCAGGTTATAGAACTGGAAGATAAAGCCGACATTGGCGGCGCGCCAGTCGGCCAGCTCGGCCTCCGGCAGCCGCGTGATGTCCAGCCCCGCCACTTGCAGCGTGCCGCTGTCGGGCCGGTCGATGCCGGCGATCAGGTTCAGCAGCGTGCTCTTGCCCGAGCCCGACGGTCCCATCAGCGCAACAAATTCGCCTTCGCCGATATCGAGCGAAATATCGGTCAGCACCGGCACGGTCTGCACGCCGCGCCGGTAGGATTTGGCGAGGTGGCTGATCTGCACCAGCGGTGCTGCGCTCATGTGGTCCTCTCTACGGCTTGGCCACGGTGATGCGGTCGCCGTCGCCGAGATTGTCGGCCGGCGACAGCACCAGCACGTCGCCGGGCTTGACGCCCTGCACGGCCACCAGTTCGCCCAGCTTGTCGCCGGTCTTGACCTGCACCTCATGCGCACGGCCGTCCTTCACCACATAGGCCAGCTCCCGGCCCTGGCGCGTGACCACGGCGGCGGGCTGCACCGCCACCACCGGCTGGCGGTCCTGCGCCGAGGCGGTGCGCGACAGGAAGGCGATCTTGGCGCTCATGTCCGGCAGCACGCGCGCATCGCGGTCGACAAAGCGCACCTTGACCAGCACGGTGGCCTTGGAGCGGTCCACCGTCGGCACGATGCGCGACACTTGCCCCGCCAGCCGCAATCCCGGCAGCGCATCCAGCAGCAGCTCGCACGGCTGGTTGGCGCGGATCTTGCCGATATTGGATTCGGCGACATCGGCTTCCACCTCCAGCGTCTCCATGTCGGCGATGGTCACGATCGCGCCCTTGGTGTCGGCGGCGGCAGAGAAGGGCGTGATGTTGTCGCCCACGTTGGCATGCTTGACCAGCACCACGCCATCGAAGGGCGCGCGCACCACGGTCTGCTCCACCGCGACCTCGGCCGCGCGGGCATTGGCCTGGGCCGAGGTGATCGCCGCGCGCGAACTGTTGACCGAGGCCCGCGCCTTGTCAAAGCGCGCCACGTCGGCGTCGTACTGGGTGCGCGAGATGGCGTTCGGCACGATCAGGATCTTCGAGCGGCGCAGGTTCACCTCGGCGTCCTTCAGCTCGGCCTGCTGCAGCGCCAGGTTGGCCTGCGCCACCTGGACCTGTGCCTGGGCCTGGGCGAACGAGGCGGCGACGTCCTTGCTCTCCAGCCGCGCGATGATCTCGTCCTTCTTCACGCGCGAGCCTTCCAGCACGCCCAGCCATTCCAGCCGGCCCTGCGCCTTGGACGCGACCGCCGCCTTGCGCTGCGGCACGACATAGCCGGTGGCATTGAGCACGGTGAAATTCTGCGTGGGATAGGCGGAGGTGACGGTGGCGGTCTGCACCGCCTGCGGCCCGGCCAGCTTCATGGCGATGCCGGCCAGGGCCAGCGCGGCCAGCGCGATCACTGCATAGCGCAGCCACCTGCGCCGGGGGCGGATGCCGGCGCCGGCCGCGGCGGCGCTCCGGTCGATTTTCAGCCTGGACAGGTCGTGGTCAGCCACTGCGCGCTTCCTCTCGCTGTGATGGGCGGGGCTCCCAGTATAGCGGCGAGTGAATGGGTGTCCATTGCTTGCGAGAGGGGAGCAAACCGCTGGCGTGCGGGGGGAGGTCAATGCTCGGCTTCCACCGCCAGCTTCAGCTTTGCCAGCGCAAAATCCCATTGCCGCCCGATCGCTTCCAGCGACCGGCGCGCGGCGTCGACCTGGCCGGGCTCGAACTGCCACAGGCGCTCGCGGCCGGCGCGGCTGTCGCGCACCAGCCCGGCCTGCGCCAGCACCTGCAGGTGCTTGGTGACCGCCTGGCGCGTCATGGCGCTGCCCGCGGTCAGCTGCGCGATCGACAGCGCGCCGCCCGCGCACAGCGCTGCCACCAGCCGCAGCCGGGTTTCGTCGCCAAGCGCGGCGAAGACGGTCGCCGCATCGCGCAGTTCGAGCGCGGGCGGGGTTTCAGGCTGCGCTGCTGACATGCTTGCGGATGTTTTCCATCTGACCGTCCCAGCCGCCGCTGTTCATGCGGAAGGCTTCCATGCGGCGTTCGGGCGGGATCTGGTCGAAGCCGGATTCGACCACGGTCAGCAGCGTGCCGCCTTCGGCTTCCTTCAACTCGAACACCACCAGCGTGGGCGGTTCGGCCGAATAGTCGCGGCCGCGCTCCATTGGCGCCGGATGCCAGCGCCAGGACAGCAGCCTCGGTGGTTCCATGCGCTCGACCTCTACGTCGAACTTCAGGTATTCATAACCGGGATAGGTGATGCTGCCCACGGCACGCTGGCCTGGGGCGAAGGTCACGCCGTCGAATTTCACGCCAAACCAGCTGCCGAAGGTGTCGGCGTCGGCCAGTGCATGCCAGACGCGTTCGATGGGGGCGGCCAGCAGGATGCTGCGCTCGATGCGGTCGGTGGATGAAGCCATGTCCGGTCTCCTTGTTCAGGCATTAATGGGCAACGTTGTGGTTGCATGTTAGGAGACCGGACGGGGAAGCGCAACCGAAAGGTTGCGAATGGCCTCAGTATGGTCAGAGATCCAGCACCAGCCGCTGGCCCTTGCAGCGCGACACGCACAGCATCATCGTCTTCTGCGCAGCCTTTTCGGCATCCGACAGGTACTGGTCGCGGTGATCGGCCTGCCCTTCCAGGATGGTGGTCTCGCAGGAGCCGCAGATGCCTTCGCGGCACATGCAGTCCACCTTGATGCCCGCCTTCTCGATGGCGCGCAGCAGCGGCTCGTCGGCGCCGACCTGCAGCGTCAGCCCGCTTTTCTGCAGCACGGCCTCGAAGGCGCCGCCGGTGGCGTCGACCTCGTTGCGGAACTGCTCGAAGTGGATGCGGCCCGCGTCCCAGCCCGCAGCGCGCGCGGCGTTGACCACGGCGTCGTTCAGCGGCGCCGGGCCGCAGACATAGACGTGCGTGTCGGCAGGCTGCGCGGCGATCAGCGCGGCGAGGTCGAGCATGGTGCCGCTGTCGCTCTCGTACAGGTGAAGCTGGCCGGGCTGCAGCGTGGCGGGCAGCACGTCCAGGAAGGCGGTGGAACTGGCGTTGCGGAAGCAGTAGTGCAGTTCGAACGCCGCGCCGCGCGCGGCCAGCGCCTGGATATGCGTCATGAACGGCGTGATGCCGATGCCGCCGGCGATCAGCAGGTGGCGGCCGGCGCCGTGGTCCAGGCTGAACAGGTTGCCGGGCGCGCCGATATGCAGTTCGTTGCCTTCGCCGACCTGCTCGTGCATATAGCGCGAGCCACCGCGCGAAGCCTCTTCCAGCCGCACTGCGATCTGGTAGTGGCCGGGCTCGCCCAGCGTGCTGGTCAGCGAATAGGCGTTGCGCAGCCGGCCGCCGTCCATATGGACGACCACGTGGCTGCCGCTGTCGAAGGCGGGCAGCGCGCCGCCGTCGCAGGGTTGCAGGGTGAAGCGCTTGATGCCGGCGGCCAGCGGCTCGACGCGGCCGACGCGCACGCGGAGCGTGTCAGTCATGGCGGTACCTCGGAATTCAGGGAAAGCAGGGAAATCGGGAAGGGGGGCAGGCCGGCACCGGGCCGGCCTGCCGGAGCCGTCAGGTGATCACCGTCAGCCTGGCGGCGATCCACACCACCAGCCCGCCGACGACCAGCGCCACGTAGGGCAGCACGCCGGCGCGCGCATTGGGCAGCTCCATGTCGCGGCGCATCGACTCGGGGAAGCGGCCCTTGTCCTGGATGTAGTGGCGGTACACGAACACCGGCACGATCAGCAGCGCGGCGATCAGGCCGTTGCGCAGCGTGTGCTCGCCCTGGAAGTTGGCGCCGGCGCCGACGAAGGCCAGGTCGAAGAAGCCGAAGAACGCGCCCAGTGCCAGCAGCCAGTTCTTGCACTTGTACGGGCGGGCCCAGTCCGGGCGGTCCATGCGGTGGATCCAGCCCGACTGCAGGTTCAGGAACACGAAGATCATGTAGCAGACGTTGCTGATCGACAGCACCGCCATGTAGTTCGACATCAGCAGCAGGAACAGGTTGAACACCAGATCAGTCCACATCGCGCGCGTGGGCGAGCCGTGCTCGTTCACGTGCGAGAGGTAGCGCGGCAGCCAGCCGTCGACCGAGGCCTGGTACAGCGTGCGCGACGAACCCATCATCGAGGTCATCACGATCAGCAGGATCGCCAGCACCAGCATCACCACGATCACGTTGAACACCACCGCGCCGCCGCCGACGAACTTGGCCATGGCCGCGCCCACGCCGGAGCCGTCGACGATGGCCGGTTCCAGCATGCCCGACAGGCCCAGCGAGCCCTGGAAGGCGATCGGCACCGCGATGAACATGAACAGGCACAGCACGCCGGACCAGAAGATCGCCTTGAAGGTGTCCTTCTGCGGATCCTTGAACTCGCGGGTGTAGCAGACCGCGGTCTCGAAGCCGAAGGTCGACCAGCACGCCAGGAACATCGCGCCCATGGCGGTGCTGATGCCGGCGGCGTTCCAGCCGCCCAGCACCGGGGCGCCGGCGCCGTCATGGGTCAGCGGCAGCAGCGGCAGGAAGTTGGTGGACGGCATGTCGCCGGTGAACATCGGCACCAGCGCGATCAGCACCAGCGGCGTCAGCGAGGCAATGCCCAGGATGCGCTGCGTGGTGGCCGCGGCCGAGGCGCCGCTGTGCTGCAGCTTGAAGGTGACCAGCAGGAAGGCGGTGGCCAGGATGAAGGTGGAGTTCACCCGCAGCGTCAGGCCTTTGCTGACAAAGCCCAGGTCCACCAGTGTCAGTTGCCAGGTGTTGATGACCGAATCGGGCGGGAACAGCGCGCTCAGCATGTAGCCGGCGGCGAGGCTGGTGCCCAGCGCCAGCATCGGCGACCAGGCCACCCAGTTGCACCACACCGAGACCGGTGCGACAAACTTGCTGTAGCGCACCCAGCCGAGCGCGCCATACACCGAGGCGCCGCCGGATTTGTGCGGATACAGGCCCGAGATCTCGGCATAGACGAAGCACTGCGCAAAGCCGACCAGGATGGCGAGGATCCAGATCACCCAGGCCGGGTTGCCGATGGTGGCGGACACGCCGCCGATGGTGAAGAGCACGCCCGCGGGCACGCCGCTGGTGACCCAGAAGGCATCCTTCCAGGTCAGGGTGCGCTGCAGTTCATGCGATTGGGTTTGCTGCTGCGGTTGGGCGGGGGCGATCGGCGCCTGCGCGCCGATCGACAGCACGTCTTTCTGTGAATACACGATGTCTCCTTGCTTCCCGGGTTGCCGTTTATCTGGAGCTGCGCTCCGTCACGGTCTGCCGTCTGCGGTCTGGGTGGGTACGTTGCGGTACTGCCTGCCGGGGGTTACGACGGTCGGGAATGGCTGGCGGGGATTCTGGGGGCGTTTCTCATCCTTGTCTCCTGTTGTCATCCCGGGGTTGCCATGCGGCCCGTTACGGGTCTCAGGCTTTCGGGTTTCTTGTCGATTCACTGCAGGTTAAATAGATTACCAATAGTGTTTCGGGGTGAGTATAGAAACGGCTGGGAGCCAAGGCAACGGAAGATTTGTATCGCCGTTGCCAAGCGTCCTGGCCGCCTCTTCGTTACTGCTGCACGGGCTGTCCCGGGCGCGGTCCGCCCAGCGTTTCCACCACCGCATGCCCCGCCCGCCGGTTGCGCCACCAGCCCAGCAGCGTCAGCCCCAGCCAGAAGCACTGGGTCAGGAACGACGCCAGGTTGAAGGCGCCGGTCAGCGAGATCAGGATGCAGCTCGGCCCGATCACGTTGAGGACGACGGCCAGCCTGCCGGTCGGGGATTTGTGCAGGACCTGCACGGCAAAATGCGCGGCAACGTAGGCGGCAACGCCGACAAGTCCGGTCGCGTCGGTAAGACCCAGGGAGGCCATGGTGGTAGGAAGCGGTAAAACAGCGGTTGAAGATTGCCGTCAGAACGTCTTGGTCACCGAGACCAGGAACGTGCTTTTCAGCGGGTTGGAAACGGACGGGTTGCCGGACGAATCCAGCGCCCCGGTGGTGTACTTGTCGTAGACGTCGGTACGCCCCCAGCCGCGGGTATAGGCGCCGGTCACGGTCCAGCTGCCCTCGAAGGCCTTGGACAGCGCCACGCGCACGTCGCGGAAGTTGTAGGCGGCAAAGTTGCGCACGCGCTCCTGGCCGTAGTGCAGCAGCAGCGTGACGCCGTGGCCCAGGTCGAAGGTGCCGTTGATATCCAGGTAGCCGGAGCCGCGGCTGTGCAGGTCATTGCCGGCGAGCAGCGAGGCGCTGTTGTAGCCGAAGTAGTCGGGCGTATAGGTCAGCCAGTACTTGACGTTGAACCACTTGTACGTCAGCGACGCGACGGCTTCGCCGTAGTTGTACTTGGTCTGCGCGTACTGCAGTTTCGCGCCCGGGTACAGGTAGTAGTAGACCTGCCCGGCATAGGTGAAGTCGCCAATGGTGCCGGTGTAGCCGGCATACAGATCCCATTCGACGGTGCCGCCCTCGATGAACTTGTCGCTGATGCTCGACATCCACGTGCCCGCGGAAAAGCCGCTCGGGTGGGCGTAGTCGATGCCGCCCTGCACCGCAGGCCTGCCCCAGGTCTGGCGGAAGCCGCGCGATACGTATTGCGATGTCAGGGTCAGGTTGGCGCTCAGCGGCGCTGGCGATGCGGCCTCGGCCGGCGGCACGGTCGCCGTGACCTGCGGCACCGGCGCCACGGCCAGCCTGGTTTCGGCCTCGGCACTGGTCTGCGCCTGCGCGCTCAGCGCCTGGCACAGCAGCAGGGGCAGGGCGCCTTGCAGGGCCCGTCTTGAATCAAAGCATTTGCGCAGCATGGAAGTCTCCTCCTTGCAGCCGGTCTGGGTTTGTTCTGGGTAGCCGGCTTTGTGGTGTGGGTGCGCGGCGCGCCGACCGGACGCACGCTGCCCGCCGGGGACCGAAGTCCCGGCAGCACATGCGTCGGTCAGGGGTTCTGGCGGGAAGCCCGCGCGCCGCGCCGCCTGGTCAGGCGGGCATCGGCATCGGCATTCGCGCAGTGGCTGGCGGATGCCGCACCGCGTCTGCCTGCGCCCCGCCGCGCGCGGTGGCGGCCTTGTAGTAAGGCGCCGTCGAGCGTTGCAGCGGTGCGCGGCCGCGGATCACGTCGGCCAGCTTCTCGGCCATCATGATGGTGGGCGCGTTCAGGTTGCCGGTGATGATCTTCGGCATGATCGAGGCATCGACCACGCGCAGGCCAGACAGCCCGTGCACGCGGCCCTGGTTGTCGACCACCGCCATCGGGTCGGAAGCGTCGCCCATCTTGCAGGTGCAGGACGGGTGCAGCGCGGTCTCGGCATGCTCGCGCACGAAGGCGTCGATCTCGGCATCGCTCTGGATCATCATGCCGGGCTTGATCTCGCGGCCGCGGAACTGGTCCATCGCCTGCTGGCCGATGATCTCGCGCGTCAGGCGCACCGCGGCGCGGAACTCGCGCCAGTCGACGTCGTGCGCCATGTAGTTGAACAGCAGGCGCGGCTTCACGCGCGGGTCGCGGCTGGCCAGCTTGACAAAGCCGGTGCTGGGCGAGCGCATCGAGCCCACGTGGCACTGGAAGCCATGCGACTGCACCGGGTTGCTGCCGTCGTAGTTCATCGCCAGCGGGATGAAGTGGTACTGCAGGTTGGGCCAGGCAAAGTCATCGCTGCTGCGGATAAAGCCGCCCGCCTCGAAGTGGTTGGAGGCCGCGGTGCCGGTGCCGCGCAGGTACCATTCGACGCCAATCGCGGGCTTGTTCCACCACTTCAGCGCCGGGTACAGCGATACGGGCTTGGTGCATTCGTACTGCAGGTACATCTCGAGGTGGTCCTGCAGGTTCTCGCCGACGCCCTTCAGGTCTGCCACCGACTCGATGCCAAATGCGCGCAGCTCGTCCGCATTGCCCACGCCCGAGCGCAGCAGCAGTTGCGGCGAGGCGATCGCGCCGTTGCTGACGATCACTTCCCGGCGCGCACGCGCTTCGCGCACATGGTCGCCCTGGATGTACGAGACGCCGATGGCGCGCTGGCCGGAGAACAGGATGCGGTCCGCCAGCGCGCGCGTATGCACGGTCAGGTTGGGCCGGTCCTTGGCCTGGTCCAGATAGGCCAGCGAGGTGCTACAGCGGCGCCCGCGCGCGGTGGTGGTGCGGTCCATCGGGCCGAAGCCTTCCTGCTTGTAGCCGTTCAGGTCATCGGTCTGGCCATAGCCGGCCTGCTCGCCGGCCTTGATAAAGGCGCGGAACAGCGGGCTGATATCGGCCTTGGGCGTGGTCACGTGCAGCGGGCCGTTGCCGCCGTGGTAGTCGTTGGCGCCCTTGTCATAGGTCTCGGCCTTGCGGAAATAGGGCAGGCAGTCGGCGTAGCTCCAGTTCTCCAGCGAACGGTTTTCGGCCCAGCCGTCGTAGTCCATCGCGTTGCCGCGGATATAGACCATGCCGTTGATCAGCGACGAACCGCCCAGCCCCTTGCCGCGGCCCTGCGTCATGCGCCGGTTGTTCATATGCGGCTCGGGCTCGGTCACGTAGGCCCAGTTATAGGTGGTGCCCTGCAGCGGATACGCCAGCGCGGCCGGCATCTGGGTGCGCCAGTCCAGGCGCCAGTCGGGGCCGCCCGCTTCCAGCAGCAGCACCGAGACATCGGCATCCTCGGTCAGCCGCGCGGCCAGCACGCAGCCGGCCGAGCCTGCGCCGACGATGATGTAGTCGTACTCATGGATTGCCTGCATGGTGCAATCTCCTTGTTTGCTTGACGCCGTGCGTGGCGGCCCGGGGGCGGGCCTGCCGCGCGCGCGATTGCGAAGTCAGCTGCGCTCAGGCGCCGAACCAGCCCATCGCCTTGGGGGCCAGGTTGATATAGCTGTGCTTGAGTTCGGTGTACTCGTCCAGGCCGATACGGGCCAGCTCGCGGCCGATGCCGCTCGCCTTGTAGCCGCCCCACGGCGCTTCCGGGAAGTACGGGTGGTAGTCGTTGACCCACACCGTGCCGAAGCGCAGCCCGCGCGACATCCGGTTGGCCTTGTCCAGGTCGCGGGTCCAGACCGCGCCGGCCAGGCCGTACGGGGTGTCGTTGGCGGCACGCAGCACTTCTTCCTCGGAGCGGAAGCGCTCGGCCGTGATCACCGGCCCGAAAATCTCCTCCTTCGCAATCTTCATGTCTGCCGTCACGTCGGCCAGCAGCGTCGGTTCCAGCCAGTAGCCCGTCTTGAAGACGTCGCCAGCCGGCCGCTTGCCGCCGTGGACCAGCCGTGCACCCTCGGCAATGCCGGCCTGCACCATGCCCAGGATCTTCTCGTGCTGTTGCGCCGACTGCACCGGGCCCATCTGGGTCTCGCCGTGGAAGCCGTTGCCGATCACGATGCGCGGCAGGCGCTCGGCCAGCCGGCTGATGAATGCATCATAGATGCCGTCCTCGATCATCAGGCGCGAGCCGGCGGAGCAGACCTGCCCGGCGTGGAAGAACGCGGCATTGAGCGCGTAGTCGACCGCTGCGTCCAGGTCGGCATCGGCAAACACGATGTTCGGGTTCTTGCCGCCCAGCTCCAGGCCGATGCGCTTGAAGTTGCCGGTGGCGGCCTTCATGATGCTTTCGCCGGCATAGGCGCCGCCGGTGAAGGACACCAGGTCCACGTCCAGGCTCTCGGCCAGCTCGGCACCGACTTCGGCGCCGCCGGTCACCAGGTTGAACACGCCCGGCGGCAGGTCCAGCTCGGCCACCAGTTGCGTGAAGTGGTGCGTGGTCAGCGGCGTCAGGTTGCTGGGTTTGATCACCACGGTATTGCCGGCGCCCAGCGCGGGCGCGATCTTCCACGCGGCCTGCAGCAGCGGGTAGTTCCACGGCGTGATCAGGCCGCACACGCCAACCGGCTCGCGCAGGGTGCGGCTGATCACATGGTGCGGGGCTTCGTTGACGGCGCCCGACTCGGATGCGACCAGCCCCGCAAAGTAGCGGAAGGTGGCGGCGATATCGCCCATGTCGGTGCGGCTCTCGGTCAGCGTCTTGCCGGTGTTGAGCGACTCCAGTCGGGCGAGCTTCTCGGCATCGCGGTCAATCAGTTCGGCGATCTTGTTCAGCAGCCTGGCGCGGTCACGGATCGTCGTCTGGCGCCACGGGCCGTCGAAGGCCTTGCGCGCAGCGGCGATGGCCAGGCGCGCGTCGGCGCGGGTGGCTTCGGCTGCCTGGGCGATCACGGACTCGTCGGCCGGGCTCAGGATGGCGCGCGTGCCTTGGTCGATGGGCGACTGCCACTGGCCGTCGATATAGAGCTGGGTCAGGATCATTGCTGCGGTTCCGGTTCGGTGGTTCGTTTCAGGCGGCCAGGGCGTCGAGCACCATCTGCTGGAAGTGCTGCACGCCGTGCTCGCCGATGGCGGAGGTCTTGTCGTCGGTGACCAGTAGCGGGCCCTGCCCGTTGCGGTAGCCGCGCGACTTCAGGCCGCGCTGCACCGATTCGACGATGCTCAGGTCTTCGGGCTTGAGCACGTTCTTGTAGTACTCGATCAGTTGCTCCTGCTCGGCCGTGGGCGTGCTGTCGCGGAAGTAGAACTCGAAGTGCTGGATGGTGGTGTCGGCATCCACCGGGAACATGTAGAACACGCCGTAGTTGCCATCGCCCGGCAGCACGTTCAGCGTCACGTTGGGCCACAGCCAGTAGGCGGCGAAGTCGGTGTTGGGGGCGTCGCTGTCATAGGTGAAGGCGTCGCTGCCCGAGCGCGTCTGGCCGACCTGGCTGGTGTAGAGGCCGCGCACTTCGTGCTTGTAGGTCTCCATCCTGATCGACTCGACCAGCGCCGGGTGCGCGGTCTGGCAGTGCAGGCATTCCAGGTAGTTGTCGACCACCACCTTCCAGTTGGCCTTCATCTCGTAGGTGAGCTTGTGCGCGGGCACCAGCTTGTCGACATCCGGGCAGCGCGCGCGGATCTCGTCGTTGAGGCCGCCTGCCAGCTCGGCCAGCGGTTTCGCGTCCATGTCCAGGTTGACGAAGACCAGGCCGCAGAATTCTTCCACGCGCACCGGCGTCAGGCCGGCGTTGTCCTTGCAGAAGCCCGGCACGTTCTCGGCGTTGCGCACGTGGATCAGCTTGCCGTCCAGGCCGAACGACCAGGCGTGATACGGGCAAGTGATCACGTTCTTGGCCTTGCCCGCGCCATCCGCAAACAGCTCATGGGCGCGGTGCGGGCAGACGTTGTAGAACGCGCGCAACACGCCGTCGCGGCCGCGCACCACGAACACGTTCTCGCCGGCCACTTTCACTGTGGCGTACTGGTTGTTCTCGGCCACCTGGCTCTTGTGCATCACACACACCCAGCTGCGCGCGAAGATGGTCTTCTTCTCCTGCTCGAAGACTTCCTGCGAGGTGTAGTAGTGGGCCGGCAGCGTATAGGCCAGCGGCGGGGTGGTGCCGCAGGCGGGGGCGGTGGTCTCTTGCATGGGTTGTCTCCTTGTTGGTCTCGTTGCCTTATCGATTCACTAACAGTTAATTAAATTACTGTTGGTGATGTGAAGTGAAGTCTAGTGAGGAGCGCAGGGGTATTGCAATTCAAAAAACCGATGAAACCTGCTCGCTTGATGGTCCATGGCTATCAATTCGCGCGATTTGCGGTGATGGTGTAAGGTTCGAGTTACTCAATTCACCATCGGTTGAAAAAAAGCGGAGGGATGCCCATGACGGAAGACACTTTTGCCACGCGCCTGAAGGGGGTGCTGGAAGGCAAAAGGATCATGCTCAAGCAGGTGGCAGAGGCGCTGTCGGTATCGCCGTCGGCGGTGCACAAGTGGACCCGCGGCGGCGAGATCGAATACGAGCGGCTGCTCGCGCTGGCGCGCTTCCTGGGCGTCAACTGGCTGTGGTTGCGCTACGGCGAGCAGGCCATCGCCGACCTGGAGGCCAGCACCGCCTCTGACCCACACATCAAGGAACTGCGCCAGAAGCACCTGGCGGAGATCATGGAGAGCGAGGCGCGCATGAAGTTCGCGCAGGAGGTCTCGGGCATCGTCACCTGGGAATGGAACGTGCTGACCGATGGCCTGACCTACTCGTCCAACGACGTCACGCTGTTCGGCCGCCACATCCGCAACATGGACGACTTCTGGGCCTGCGTGCATCCGGCCGATGTCGCGCGCCTGCGCGAGGTGCTGGCGCGCACGCTGGGCGCGCAGGAGATGCACGAGTGGGAGTTCCGCGTCGTGCACGGGGACACCACGCGCTGGATCTCGTCGCGGGCCACGCTGGTGCGCGACTTCGACCAGCGCCCGGTCAAGATGATCGGCGTCAGCCTGGACATCACCGAGCGGCGCCGCGCCGAGGCTGCGCTGCGCCAGAACGAGGCGCTGCTGGCCAAGGCGCAGGAGATTGCCCACCTGGGCGGCTGGTACTGGAATATCCAGACCGACGACTGCGCCTGGACCGACGAGGCCTACCGCATCTTCGGCTGGGCCCCGCAGGCGTTCAAGGTGACCATGGAGCGCTACCTGGCGTCGATCGTCGAGGAGGACCGCGCGCGCGTGCAGGCGGCCATCCGCGCGGCCATCGTCGACAAGGCGCCGTACAGTGTCGACTACCGCATCCAGCTGCCCGACGGCAGCCATCGCGACATCCATGAGGAAGGCGAGGTCACGCTGGACGAGCACGGCAACGCCCTGACCATGGTCGGCGCCTCGCAGGATGTCACCGGGCCGGAAGCGCCGCCGGCAAGAGGCGGCGGCAAGGCCCCGCGCAAGCGTGCGGCGGACAAGCCGCGCGCACCAGCCTGACAGCGCCACAGGGCGGCATGCATTGCCGCCCTTTTTCATTGGGCGGGTCTTCCGCGTCACGTGAAGGCATAAAACCGTTTGTTTCAGTGTAAACGTTAGTGGAACGTTTGTTTCATACTCCGCTATGATGGCATCTCCATGGCGCCGGATACCGCGCGCCCGTACAAGGAGGAGATCCATCATGTCCCTGGCCAAGCCAGCCATCCCGCAGTCCCCGGGCAAGCGGAGGGGCAGCATGGTTGCTGACACGCCGACCGCCGCCGCCATGGCCGCGCAAGTACGCAGCGGCGAGCGGCTTGCCCTCGACCTGGTGCAAGACGCCCTGCAGCGCGCCGAAGCCGCCGCGCCGCTCAATGCCTGCTCGGCGCTGCTGGCGGACAGCGCACTGGCGCAGGCCGCCGCGCTGGACCGGCTGCGCGCGCAGGGCCGGCCGCTGCCGCCGCTGGCGGGCGTGCCGTTCGTGGTGAAGAGCCTGCTGGACGTGCGCGGCCACGCCACGCTGGCCGGCGCCGCGCCACGCGCGCAGGAGCCGCCGGCACTGCGCCATGCCGATACGGTCGAGGCGCTGGTCGCCGCGGGCGCGGTGCCCGTTGCGCTGGCGGCGATGGACGAATACGCGTGCGGCGCCACCGGCGAGAACGTGATCGGCGGTCCGGTGCGCAATCCGCTCGATCCGTCGCGCATCACCGGCGGCTCGTCGGCCGGCACCGCGGCGCTGGTGGCTGCCGGGGTGGTGCCGTTCGGGCTGGGTTCGGATACCAATGGGTCGATCCGCGCCCCGGCCGCGTTCTGCGGCATCTGGGGGCTGCGCCCGACCACGGGGCGGTTGTCCCTGGCCGGATGCGTGCCGTATGCGCAGAGCCTGGATACGGTCGGCCCGATGGCCGGCAGCGCCTGTGACCTCGCGCTGGCCTATGCGGCAATGCTCGGCGTGGACGCGCCTGCTGATCCGCAAGGCCGTGGTGCCGCGACGCTGCGCGTCGGCGTGCTCGGCCGCGGCTTCTCCGATTTTGCCGAGCCCGCGGTGCAGGCGGCGGTGCTGCGTGTGGCCTCGGCCTTTGGCGCGGTGCGCACCATTGACCTGCCCGACGCCGACAGTTCGCGCGATGCCGCCTCGGTGATCTCCGCCTACGAAGTCGGGCGCAACCACCAGGCCATGGGCTTCTCCGAGCGCCATGGCGGCTACAGCGCCTTCGTGCGCCAGCGCATCCTGGCCGGGCTGGCGATGCCGCGCGGCTGGTATGACATCGCGCGCCAGTACCAGTCAGCGTGGCGGCAGCGGCTGCTGGCGCTGTTCGATGACGTCGACCTGCTGCTGGCCCCTTCGACGCCCTATGCGGCCACGCCGATCGGTGCCGACACCGTCAACGGCACCGGCCGCATCTATTGCCCACGTGCCGATGCCGGGCACCTGACGCGCCCGTTGTCGCTGGCGGGCCTGCCCGTTGTAGCCGCGCCGTGCGCGGGCGAGGGCTTGCCCGCAGGCATCCAGATCGTGGCCGCGCCCGGGCTCGAGAGCCAGGCACTGGCGGCGGCGCGCTTCCTTGAGGCGCAGGGGCTGTGCCGCAGCGCGACGCCCCGATGGCTGTAACGACTGTTTCATGGAGTTCGGGCCGTTGCGGCAAAGGCATTCGTGCCGGCGTCGCATCGTTATTGTTTCATGATGAGCATTTAAGAAACAAATGTTGCATTGGTTCGGGTCATGCCCCTATACTGCAAACGCGTAGCCGGGTCCAACCCAGGTACTGAACGGGATATCGAGATGCAAGATCAAAGGCAGCAGCAAAAGCGACGGTTCATGGCCACCCTGTTGTGGCTGGGCGCCGTGGGCCTGGCTGGCCCGGCAATGGCGGACAGCTATCCGTCGCGCCCGATCCGCCTGGTGGTGCCGTCAGCCGCCGGCGGCAGTCCCGACGTGCTGATGCGCGCATTGGGCGCCGAAGTCGGCAAGTCGCTGGGCCAGTCGTTCGTGATCGACAACAAGCCCGGCGCCTCGGGCGTGATCGGCATCTCCGAACTGGAACGCGCCGCGCCTGACGGCTACACGCTCGGCTATGCCAACAACGTGACGCTGTCGATCAACAAGAGCACCTTCCGCAAGCTGCCGTACCGGCCCGATGCCTTCGTGCCGGTGGTGCTGCTGTTCAAGGTGCCGAATGTGATCGCGGTCAGGCCGGAGATGCCGGTGAAGACCTTTGCCGAGCTGGTGGCCTACGTCAAGGCCAACCCGGACAAGGTCACCTATGCCTCGCCGGGCCAGGGCACGTCCGGCCACCTGACTGGCCAGCTGCTCGCGGACAAGGCGGGGCTGGCCTGGACGCACGTCGGCTACAAGGGCAGCCCGCAGGCCGCCACCGATGTGATGGGCGGCCAGGTCAATGTGCTGATCGACAACATGCCGACCATCCTGCCGCTGATCAAGGCTGGCAAGCTCAAGCCGCTGGCGGTGACCAGCCTGGCGCGCTCGCCGCTGCTGCCGGCGCTGCCCACCATCGCGGAGTCTGGCGTGCCGGGTTTCGAAGGGGTGGCCTGGGGCGGCCTGGTCGCGCCGCAAGGCACGCCCGCCGGGGTGGTGGGCAAGCTCAACGGCGCCTTCAACCGCGCGCTGGCGGATCCGGCCATCAAGGACAAGTTCGCCGCACTGGGCGCCGAGACGGTCGGCGGCACGCCGCAGGCGCTGGCCGGCTATGCCGCGCGTGAAACCGACAAATGGGCGGCCGTGGTCAGGCAGGCCGGCATCACGCCGCAGTAAGGCCCGCCAACGAGACAAGGATTGACGATGGCATCGCAACCAGCCGCGCACCGGCGCGCCGACCTGATCTTCCGCAACGCCACGGTCGTGGACGGCACGGGCGCAGCCCGCCGCGCGGCCGATGTGGCAGTCGCGGGCGACCGCATCGTCGCCGTAGGCGACTGCGCTGACATGACCGCGGACCATACCGTGGACGCAGCCGGCCGCGTGCTGGCACCGGGCTTTATCGATGCCCACACGCACGACGACGGCTACCTGCTGGTGCATCGGGACATGACGCCCAAGGTGTCGCAGGGCATCACCACCGTGGTCACCGGCAACTGCGGCATCAGCGTGGCACCGCTGGTCAGCAGCGCGCCGCCGCAGCCGCTGGACCTGCTGGGGCCGCCCGCGCTGTTCCGCTTCGATACCTTCGCGCAGTGGCTCGACGCATTGCGCGCGACGCCGGCCAACGTCAACGTGGTGCCGCTGCTCGGGCATTCGACGTTGCGCGTGCGCGCGATGCCGGAGCTGAACCGGGCCGCCAATGCAGAAGAAATCGCTGCGATGCGCGACGAGGTCAGGCTGGCAATGGAGGCGGGCGCCTTCGGTGTCTCGACCGGCACGTTCTATCCGCCCGCGGCAGCCGCCACCGAAACCGAGATCATCGCCGTGTGCGAGCCGGTCCGCACCCACGGCGGCCTCTATTCCACCCACCTGCGCGACGAGACCGACGACATCGTGCCGTCGATCGAAGAAGCGCTGCGCATTGGCCGCGCGCTTGACTGCCAGGTGGTGTTTTCCCACCACAAGGTCGCGGGCAAGCGCAATCATGGCCGCTCGGTCGAAACCCTCGGCCTGCTGGCCGACGCCGCGCGCTTGCAGCCGCTGTGCCTGGACTGCCATCCCTATCCCGCGACCTCGACCATGCTGCGGCTGGACCGCGTGCGCCAGTCCACGCGCACCATGATCACCTGGTCCACCGGCTACCCGCCCGCGGGCGGCCGCGACTTCCACGAGCTGATGCAGGAGCTTGGCCTGGACGAGGACGCGCTCTTGGCAAAGCTGCGCCCCGCGGCGGCGATCTACTTCATCATGGATGAGCGCGATGTCGAGCGCATTGCGCAGTTTCCGCTGACCATCTTCGGCTCGGACGGCCTGCCGTTCGATCCGCGCCCGCATCCGCGCCAGTGGGGCACCTTCCCGCGCATCCTGGCGCGCATGGTGCGCGAAGACCAGCTGATGACGCTGGAAACCGCAATCCGCAAGATGTCCGGCCTGGCCGCGCAGCAATACGGGCTGGCGGACCGCGGCCGGATCGTGCCGGGCGCGTTTGCCGACCTGGTGCTGTTCGATGCGGACCGGGTGCAGGACCGTGCCACCTTTGAAGACCCGCTGCAACTGAGCACCGGCATCCACGGCGTCTGGGTCAACGGCGCCAGGGTCTGGGAACAGTCCACACAGACGGACAGCGAAGGCAGCGCACTGCCCGCGTTTTCCGGCCGCGTGCTGGAGCGCCACCCCGCCGACACCGATTCCGCTCTGCGCCGCTGACGCGCGGCACCACCACCATACCATCATGACCCACGTATTCCATCGCAATCCGCGCCAGAAGCTGCCCGTTGCCGTTGCCGGGCAGGGCATCGAACTGATCGACAGCGAAGGCCGGCGCTATCTCGACGCCTCCGGCGGTGCCGCCGTGTCGTGCCTGGGGCACGGCCATCCGCGCGTGATCGAGGCGATCAAGTCGCAGCTCGACACCATCGCCTACGCGCATACGTCGTTCTTCACCACCGAGGTATCGGAAACGCTGGCCGAGACGCTGGCGCAGGCCACGCCGGGCGATCTCGACCATGTCTACTTTGTCTCCGGCGGCTCCGAAGCGGTGGAGTCGGCGCTGAAGCTGGCGCGCCAGTATTTCGTCGAAGCAGGGCAGCCCAGCCGCCGCCACTTCATCGCGCGCCGCCAGAGCTACCATGGCAACACCCTGGGCGCGCTGGCCATCGGCGGCAACGCCTGGCGGCGCGAGCCCTTCCTGCCGCTGCTGGTGCCGGCGCACCACGTGTCGCCGTGCTATGCCTACCGCGACCAGCAGGCCGGCGAGACCGACGCGCAATACGCACAGCGCCTGGCCGACGAGCTGGAAGCCAAGATCCTGGAACTTGGCCCCGACACGGTGGCCGCCTTCGTTGCCGAAACCGTGGTGGGCGCCACCGCCGGCGCGGTGCCGCCGGTGGGCGACTACCTGAAGCGCATCCGCGCCGTGTGCGACAAGTACGGCGTGCTGCTGATCCTGGATGAAGTGATGTCAGGCATGGGCCGTACCGGCTTCCTGTTCGCGTGCGAAGAGGATGGCGTGGTGCCCGATATCGTCACCATTGCCAAGGGCCTGGGTGCGGGCTACCAGCCGATCGGCGCGATGCTGTCGACGCGCAGGATCTACGACGCCATCGTCGGCGGCAGCGGCTTCTTCCAGCATGGCCATACCTATATCGGCCATGCCACGGCCTGCGCCGCGGCGCTGGCGGTGCAGCGGACCATTGCCGAAGACAACTTGCTGGCCAACGTGCTGGCGCGCGGCGAGCAACTGCGCGCACGGTTACGCGAGGTGCTGGGTGACCATCCCAACCTGGGCGATATCCGTGGACGCGGCTTGTTCGTCGGTGTGGAGTTCGTGGCCGACCGCGACAGCAAGGCCACGCTCGATCCGGCGCTGAAGACGCATGCGCGCCTGAAAGCCGCCGCCGTGCAGAACGGCCTGCTGGTCTATCCGATGGGTGGCACGGTCGATGGCGTGCATGGCGACCACGTGTTGTTCGCACCGCCGTTTATTTGCACGCCGCAGGATATCGACAGGATTGTCGAGCGCTTTGCGGCGGCGGTGCAGGCGGTGCTGCCGGCTTGCGTGACGGCTTGAATTGCTGAAGGGTCCTGCCTCCCGCTGGTTTGCTCCCCTCTCCCGCTTGCGGGAGAGGGGGCGCGCAATCAGTCAGCAATCCGCGCTGCCCACATCAGCCGAACGCCGCAACCTGCCTGAATGCGCCATGCCCCGGCGCCTGTGCTGACGCCGGTTCCGCATCCAGCCTGAACTCGCCCACCACGCGCTGCAGCTCAGTGGCCTGGCCCGCCAGTTCGTGCGAGGCACTGGCCGCCTGCTCCACCAGCGCCGCATTCTGCTGCGTCACGGTGTCCATCTGCGCCACCGCCTCGTTGACCTGCGCAATCCCGGCACTTTGCTGTTCAGAGGCCGCAGTGATCTCGCCCAGCAGCCCGGTCACGCTGGCCACTGCCTGAACGATCTCCTGCATGGTCTCGCCGGCCTGGCCCACCAGTGCCGAGCCGCTGTCCACCTGCTGCACCGAATCGTCGATCAGTTGCTTGATCTCCCGCGCCGCCGACGCACTGCGTTGCGCCAGCGTTCGCACCTCGCCGGCCACCACGGCAAAGCCGCGCCCCTGCTCACCCGCGCGCGCGGCTTCCACCGCCGCGTTCAGCGCCAGGATATTGGTCTGGAAGGCAATGCCTTCGATCACTTCGATGATGTCCGTGACCTTGCGCGAGCTGGCGCTGATCGCCGACATGGTCTGCACCACGTTGCCCACCACTTCGCCACCGCGCGCGGCGATTCCCGATGCGGTTGCCGCCAGCCCGTTGGCGGCGCGCGCGCGTTCGGTGTTCTGCTGCACCATCGAGGTCAGCTCGCCCATGCTTGACGCGGTCTCTTCCAGCGCCGCCGCCTGCTCTTCCGTGCGCTGCGACAGGTCGGTATTGCCCGCGGCAATCTGGTGCGAAGCGGCGGTGATCGAATCGGTGGAAGCGCGGATGCGTGTCACCAGGTCGGTGAGCATGTCTTCCATCTCTCCCAGGCCGCCCAGCAGCCGCCCAAACTCGCCGCCGCGCTCGGTGTCGAACTCCTGGCTGAGGTCGCCCGCCGCCACGGTCTCGGCTATGTAGACGGCTTCTGACAACGGCGCCTCGATGCTGCGCGCCAGCGCCCAGACCGCGCCCACCGCCAGGCATAGCCCACCCACGCCCAACGCGATCAGCAGGCGCCGCGCATCGGCCGCCTCCTGCATCCGCGGCAAGGCCACCGCGATCCCGATCGCCATCAGCGACCACATGGCGCCAAACGCCGCGCCCAGGCGTATGCGAATCCCCAGGTTTTGCATGTCTCTCCCCCGTTTCCACCCCAGAAGTGCAGGCGCCGGCGTGCCGGCTGCCTGTCTTGCCAATGTCTTCGCTGGCCAACTCTTGCTTAACGGCGGGAACGGTGCAGTCTTTAGCGGCTTGCAGGACAGGCTTGTCGCGGCATCGACTTTCAATTGCAATTGAGTTGCGTTAATATGGCGCCGGTCGACACAGCCAGCGCCTCCATCAATGCGTAAGCATGCGAACTTCGTTCGTCTCATCTGGGCCGTGCTCCTGCTCTTGCTAGTGCAGGCGTGGGCCGCGGTGACGCACGTGCATGCGGTACCGGGAACGCGGCTGGAGGCTGTCGTGGCGAACACAAGCGCAGGCGCAATCCCCGATACGGCCGCCACGCCGGACACGTCCGACACGGACCGCGTGCCTGCCGATGGCACGACGGATTGCGATTGCCTGTGGTGCTCGCCCCGGTTGCATCTCTTCATCAGCGCCGCCATCGCGGTGCAATTGCTCTGCGTCATCCTGCGCCTGTTGTCACGGGTACGGCAGGTCGATGTCGCCGCGCCGACATGGCGTACCCGCTTCCTCTCTCCGCCCGCCTTGCGCGCGCCACCGGCGCTGGCCCGCGCCGCCGGCTAACCCCCGGCCGCATCCCTTTCCCGTATATCTGATTGCGCGTCCGCTGCGTCATGCCAGGCGGGCGGCATGCTCACGTCTGAATTTTGTACGGCAAGCCCGGTGCCCGTAGCGGATACCGCCGGGCTGCCGCGAGGCCTCATGAACAAGAACGAAAACACGGGTGCCGCGCGCCCCCTGGCCTGGACACTGCTCTCGCTCTCGTCGGGCGTCTTCAGTCAGGCCGCATTTGCCGAAGGCCAGCATACGGTGCTGCCGGAAGTCAGCGTGGTGGCGACGCAGGACACCAGCCTGCAAGGCAAACGCAAGCTCGTGACCACGGACAGCACCGGCCTGCCGGCCGCGGTCTCGGTCGTCACCGCCGACGAGTTGGGCACCATCAATATCGGCCGGGACATCTCCAACATGTTCCGTCGTGTACCTGGGGTGGTGGCCAACAACATCGACCAGGGCGACACGGGCAACGGTTTCCGCATGCGCGGCTTCGCCACCCAGGGCACGCACGGCGCCGACACCGCAGTCTATGTGGACGGGGTGCCGCAGAACATGCCGTCCAGCCAGGCCGGCGCCGGGCATGGGCCTGCATTCCTGGAATGGCTGACCCCGGACATGATCGGCCAGATCGACGTCATCAAGGGGCCGGTGTCCGCGTTGTATGGCGACCAGAACCGGGCGGGTGCCGTGCCGATCAGCACGCAGTCGGGCGACGTGCCCTCCAGCATCGGCATCGGCTTCGACCGGTACAACGGCAAGCGCGCAACACTGGTCCTGTCAGGCAGCCATGCGTTCCGGCCCGGGCCTGAGCCGATCAAGTCGCTGTTCGTGGCCGATATCTACCGCACCCATAGCTACCGGTACGACGGCAGCACCGACCGCGACAACTTTTTCTGGAAGCTGTCGACCAGGATCGGCGACGGCGTCTACAGCCTGCGGCTCAACCACTATCGCTCCGAATCGACAGCCGCCGGCTACCTGCTGCTGAGCGACCTGCAATCCGGCAAGGTGGACCCGCGCTCCACGCAATACGGGCTGCCGGGCTTCGGCAGCGGCAAGCGTTCGATGTTCGCGCTGAATCGCGCCCCGGCGCATGGCGAGGACGGCTGGTATGCGACGTTGTACGGGGAAGCCTTCGAGCGCGAGCGTGGCATTGCCACCAGCAGCGTGCAGCACACCGTGGGTTCGGATGACCGGAACATCTTCGGCGGCCGGCTGGCCAACAACTTCACCTTCGGAGACCGGGCCGCGCTCATGGTCGGCGCGGAAGTGCGCCGCGACCGCGGCGACGCGCAGCGCCAGATCTGGGTGCGTGGCGTGCCCACTGCGAACTATATCAACGCGCAGCAGCTCGACCTGCTCACCTACGGGCTGTTCGTGCAGGGGCAGTTCAGGCCCGTCGAAGCGGTCAAGCTGACCGCCGGCCTGCGGCGCGACTGGTTCGACTACGACATCGTCAACCGCAAGCTGCCGGCAGCGAGCACCGACTACTTCTCGGGCGTCACCACGCCGAAGCTCGGCGCGGTCTGGTCGGTGCTGCCCCGGCTCGACCTGTTCGCCAACGTCGCGCAGGGCTTCCGTTCGCCGGCTGCGGAGCAGATCAGCAGCAGCGGGGCCACGGGCCCGCTGGGCGCTCCCGGCGGCACAGTCTATGACGTATCGCCGTCGAAGGTGAAATCCTACGACGTGGGCTTTACCGCGACGCCGGCCAACAACCTGACCGTGACCGCAGCAGCCTACTACACGCTGAATGAGGACGAGATCGTGGGGCAGCCGGACGGATCGTTCAAGTCGGTCGGCGACACGACGCGCAAGGGATATGAGCTCGAGGCCCGCTGGCGGCCCATCCGCCCGGTGTCGGTCTACGCCAGCTATGGCCAGATCATCCAGGCCGAAGCGAACAACCCGCTGCCCAACACGGGGGCCAGGCTGTCGGTTCCCCGGCACCTGCTCAAGCTGGGCGCCGAGTACCGCCAGCGGCTGCAGGGCGCGCAGCTGACCGTCAATGCCGATGCCTATCTGACTACCGGTATTCCCTACTACATGGGAACGCCGCAGACCCAGCTGCGTTTCATGCCGGCCTACACGCGCTTTGACCTGCGCGCGGTGCTCGACTGGAAGCAATACCAGTTGTCACTGTTCGCGGTGCTGCAGCCGCACCGGTTCTCGACCGAGGCCGCGTATGGGTCCGCAGCGGGGCTGCTGGTAGCGCCGCAGCCGAAATGGCAAGCCGGCATGGCGGCACGCTATTTCTTCTGACGTATTCGACGGAGACACGACATGCTTGAAATTCGTGACCTGGTTGTCCATCGCGACGGGCGTCGCGTGGTGGACGGCCTGAATATTGCCGTGCCGAAGGGCTGCATCTACGCCTTGCTGGGCGGCAACGGCGCGGGCAAGACCACCACCATCGATGTGACGCTGGGGTTTGTCCCGCCGGCCGGTGGCACGGTGCTGGTCGACGGACTGTCGCCCGTTGCCGATCCGGCTGCGGTCAGGCGGCGCGTCGCCTACCTGCCCGAGAACGTCGCGCTGTATCCCTACTTGTCCGGCGCGGAAAACCTGGATTACTTCTGCGCGATTGCCGGCATCAGCCTGTCGCGTGCCGAGGCCACGGCGCTGCTGGACGGCGCGGGGCTGGCCCGCGACGCGCACGGCCGGCGCGTAGCGAAATACTCGAAGGGCATGCGCCAGAAGGTGGGCCTGGCCATTGCCCAGGCCAAATCCGCGTCATTGCTGCTGCTTGACGAGCCGACCTCAGGGCTGGACCCGGCCGCGGCCGATGACATGGCAAGCCGTGTCCGGCAAGCGGCGGACGCGGGCACGGCGGTGCTGATGGCCACGCATGACCTGTTCAACGCCAGGCAGCTCGCCGACCGCATCGGCATCCTGCGTGCCGGCGTGCTGGTGGCCGAGTTTGACGCGGCCACCGTCGGCCACGAGGCACTGGCCTCAACCTACCTGGCCCATGCGCGCGCGCAGGGTGTTGCGCCATGATCAGGACCGTGGTTGTGAAGGAACTCAGGGCGATGGCCAGGGAGGGGCGCTTCGCAGCCCTGCTTGCGATCGGCGCCGCGGTATTGGCCGTCGCCATCCTGGCCTCGCTGCAGCGGCATGCCGCCGTCGCCAGCGAGGTGGCGCAGGTTACCGCCGCCACGCGGCAGCAGTGGGACGACCAGGGTGACAAGCATCCGCATCGCGGCGCGCACTTCGGCTTGTACGTGTTCCGGCCCGCCTCCGCGCTGACGGTGATCGAGCCGGGGCTGGGCGACTACTTTGGCCAGGCGCTGTGGCTGGAGCCGCACCGGCGCAATGTGGCGCGCTTCGAGCCCGCGCAGGATGCGCTGCCATCCACCCGCTTCGGCGACCTGAGCGCCGGCTTCGTGTTCGCGGTGCTGTTGCCGCTGCTGGTGATCGCAGTCACTTTCGATGCCGTCAGCGGCGAGCGGCAGCGCGGCACACTGCGCATGATGCACGGCGCCGGCGTGGCGCCGGCCAGGCTCGTGGCCGGCAAATTCCTGGCGCTGGGCGCGGGCTTTGCCGTGTTTGCGCTGGCCGTCGCGCTGGCCCCGGTCATCGCG